>NZ_JAZGTF010000020.1:0-6740 GCF_037389125.1 Photobacterium sp. MCCC 1A19761 | reverse complement strand
GTTGTACTCTTTCCAGTTATCTGTTCGGTAAGTGCTTTTTCCCATGAGGGTGGCCTGTCAGTAAACGTCACAAGATCAGATCACTGACTGCAAGAAAAGTTCACGCCGATTTGGTCAACAAAGCCCTTCAACAATCTGCGTCAGGTAATCGACTTCATTTCGATACTTTCGGACATTGCGCGAAAGTGTACCTTTCGGCACATCAAAACGTTTTTCAGCTTCGTAGCTGGACAAGCCATCAAATACAACGGCCGCAACAGCAATACGTTGATTCTCTGATTTGAAAATCCGCTGTGCAATGATCTGATACTGATTCCGGGTCATGGTCATACTCACTAAAGCTTGCGTTGTCCCGTTTCAAGTGCCGGGAGCCAATAACGAACAATGCGTCGACTATAGCACCCGAACCCTAACCGTAGCTTAATCAAGTAGTCTTAATCCGGTTGGCAAAGCATCGCCGAAGACGCGTTTGGTCTCATCTTCAGTCAGCACTTTGACCTCAGAAACCATTTGGATCCAGCTCTCAGGTGCTTTACTCGCTTTCAGTTTATCAATCACAGCTTGGCGATTCGCGTCGTCGAGATCCAGTGTCCGATCCCCGGTCATGCGGGACATCATGACGGCAGCAAAAGCGATGTAGGGCTCCTTGCGCCAGTCCCAGTTCATCAGCTCCGGCAGACAGTAAGCCACATGCTGCGGGGTAAGCAGGTTGTGAGCGCTGCCGTAAAACGGACTGCGGCTGGCAATTCGCCCGATCGCCCACCAGTGAGCCTGCGCATGCTGCGGCTTCTGGAGTCGGCCAAACAACCACTCAATCAGCTGCAGTTTTTTCTCAAACGGCAGGTGTTCCAGCGACGCTGCCAGGCGGACCATGTCTTCGTAGCTGCGCTCTTGCATTTCGGCTTTCAGCTTACTGTTGCGTGTGGCACTTGGGTTGATGTACTTGGCGATGTCTTTCAAGATCACCAGTTGCTGCTCCTGGCTGAGCCCGCCTGCCACCCGGCGCCAGAAAACCCACCAGTCACTCCAGGTTTGGGTATTGGTATTAAACTGGATTCCCTGCTGGTATAAGTGCCAGATTTGTTCCATTCGCCAGTCATCCGAGGGATAACCGAACCCCGGGCGCATGGCAAAACCGGTCAGCTTGAGCCAGTTTCGCTCATGCAAATCGGAGCGGCGGCGACGTTTCTTGCTGTCGAGCAGGGTACCGGCCAGCTCCCGCAGGCAAGGGGTGTCCCAGCTATCGCGTTTCCCCAGCATCTTTTCCAGCCGGTTGCGCAGGGTTTTAATGGCCTGGTTGCTCGCTGTTTTGGTACTGCCACCGTAAACCTGCTTGATGGCTTCAAGCGCTTCATCAATACGTGCCGGGAGCACAGACTCGGCCAGTGTGCTGTCTTCCCCGCGATTTAACCGGGCAATATCTTTACGGATGGCAAACTCCACTTTCCAGCGTTTGTGCTCGTCACTGAGGCTGACACATTCGATTTGCAGAGTACCGACTTCGGTCAGCTGGCAGGCCAGAGTGACTTCTTCCCGGTCTTTCTGATTGGCCGCCAGCGCTGCGCGATCCCGCTCGCTGTCCAGGGTTGCAATAAACGGCGGTAAGGTGACAAAGCTCTCGCTATCAATGTCGAACAGCTCGCCGGCCTGGGTATGGCTGTCATCGGTGGACGAGACCAGATTAAAGCGCACCGGCTCTCCCAGCGTCAGGGCAAATTTGCGATTGGCCAAACGCACTTCCGTTCCTTCATCCATCCCTTTCGGAAGCAGGCAAATCCCTTGTTTGCCTTTCTTTTTATCGTCGAGTGCCAGGAAGAAGGAGCGGGCGGAGCCACCACCAATTTTTAACTGAGCCCCATGGCGCGCTTTCGCGTAGGCTACCGCGCCATAGGCTACCGCCAGATCCGGATGCGGGTTTTGTAGTTCAGTGACGCTGTCACCACGCCAGAGTGAGAAGTTGCTAAGCACGCGCTCGGTCAGCAACGGACTGTTAAACACCCCGCCGTTCAGCAAGACGGCGGCCGGAATCGCCGGCAGGTTTTCATCCACATCGTTGCCATGGCCGAGAAGCGCTTCACGACAGACGGCATCATGTAAACCGATAAATTGGGCCAGGTGTTTGCTGATAGCCGGATCGGCCGCGTAGGGTAGGCCAAACTCGACCACAGCGGCCTGGCGCTGGCTCGGCTGATCCTGAAATTCGGTTTGCGGGAAGAATCCGTTCAGGGCAATGTCATGCACTTCTTCCCGGCTCAGTTCGACACTTCTGGCACCACCGATTAAGCGTGATCCGCTGCCGAGTAGGGTGATCTTGGCAGATTCCGGCGCATTACCGGACAACAACTGCTCTTTGACCTTGCGGGTCTGCTGGATCAGTTTTGACAGTCCGGCCGCAGTGAGTTTTTTCTGATTGCCGTGTAGTAACTGCTCAGCCCGATGGGCGAGGGCCAGATCCAGGTTGTCGCCACCGAGCATCAGGTGATCGCCGACGCCAATCCGATCCAGGCTCAGTTGATCGTCTTGGGTACTGACTTTGATCAGACTGAGATCCGTGGTGCCGCCACCCACATCGCACACCATCAGTAACGGAATATTGTGCAGCAGTTGCGGGGCCTCGGCTTTGTTGTTGGCATACCAGTCGTAGCAAACGGCCTGTGGCTCTTCCAGCAATAAAATGTCAGGCAATCCGGCCAGGGCCGCAGCTTCCAGCGTCAGGGCGCGTGCGGCTTCATCGAATGAAGCCGGGACCGTGATCACGACTTCCTGGTCAGCCAGTTTGGCATCGGGGTGGTGATAGTCCCACGCCTGGCGGACGTGATTGAGATAGCTGGCACTGGCCACGACTGGTGAAACTTTGGCGACATCGCTGGCTGCGGACCACGGCAGGATCGCTTCACTGCGATCAACGCCGGTATGCGAGAGCCAGCTCTTGGCGCTGACGACCTGGCGTCCTTCAACTTTGGCGCCCAGCTCGCGGGCAAACTCGCCGATAATGGCGACCGGGATATCCCCGGCGATCGGCTGGGGATCCCAGGGCAGGACCAGTTCGGACGGATTGATCTCACCTTCGGCAGGGTGATAACGGAATGAAGGCAATAACGGCTTGCGGGCAACTTCGCCCGGCGCAATCAGCTGGTCAATGTCGAAAATCTGAACCGGGCTGGACTCCAGATCATCGGTGATTGCGGCATAAGCCACCACAGTATGTGTTGTACCTAAATCGATACCAACAAGATAACGCGGGGAAGGCATGGATGACTCCGTGATAAAAAATTACGGCGCATCCAGGATGCGCCGTAAGAGGAATGTAACCGTAATTATTTTTCGCGAACGTCGAATTCGACTTGCCACTTCTGACCGCCGTCGGTCGGAATGGCTTCCAGGCACAGGGTGCCCAGCTCAGTGACGCGCGATGCCAGACGGACCGGGACGACCTCACCGGCAGAGCGGCCTTCCGACACCGGTAGCGTGACCTGTATGGCCGGTAACTCTTCGAGCTCTTCCGGTTGCCACCAATCGAGGTGGGTCCCGGCCGGATCATCACGGCGAACGGTTGAGCCGAAGAACTTGAACTGAACCGGCTGACCAATCACCAGCCCGAATTCTCGGCTTGGCACTTCGGCGTGCGTCCCTTCTTCCATGCCGAACGGCGCGACACACAGGGCTTCGAGCGGTGGCTCCATCCCCGGGATCGCCGGCATGGCGCTTTCGATACCCACATAGTAGCTGCTGGCAATACCGCCGCGGATCCGAACGCCTTTGCCCTGACGCACGGAGCCATAATAGGAAGCACCGCTGGCAACGGCCAGATCCAGATCCAGGCCTTCCAGCAGTTTGGCAGCGTCGCTGCCGCCGGTGGCCAGCCAGCTGTTGATAATCGACAGCAGGCGATCAGACAGGAGCTGAGACTTAAGCACACCGCCGTTGAACAGCACAGCGGTCGGGCGGATAAAGCCTTCATGCAGCTGGTCGTATTTCTCAAACAGCTCATCGACCGCCGCAGATTGGCGGCTCAGGAAGCCGGCCACGTGGCGGGTGATGGCGGCATCCTGTGCATACGGCAGACCCATTTGGGTCAGGGCGCCGCGCTGCATTTCGACCGGATGCTCTTCAATGGCGTTCCGCGGGAAGAAACCTTCCACCAGGGTTTGCTGCACTTCTTCCTGAGTCAGTTCGGTTTGAAGCGTACCACCCAGCAGTTTAGAGCCCCGGCTCGGCACGACAATCGGCATCGCCTGAAGCGTGGCATCGCTCAGCAGTGCTTCTTTGGCGTCCCGGCAGGCGTGCGTGATGGCCTGGATCTGCCATGGCTGCAGTTGTTTGCCTTCCTGGGCCAGCTTCGCCTTCAGGCGATAGGCCAGCGCCAGATCCATGTTGTCACCACCAAGCAGGATGTGATCGCCGACGGCAACGCGGTTCAGTACCAGGTTGCCTTCTTCTTCGGTTACCGCAACCAGCGACAGGTCCGTGGTGCCGCCACCGATATCGACGACCAGAATCACATCGCCGACCGAGACCTGATCACGCCAGCTCTCTTCATTGTTTTTCAGCCAGCTGTAAACTGCGGCTTGTGGCTCTTCCAGCAGCGTCATGTGCTTGAAGCCGACATTGCGCGCCGCTTCTGCGGTCAGGTCGCGGGCTGCCGGGTCAAAAGAGGCTGGGACCGTGATGGTCACATCCTGATCAAATAGCGGAGTGTCCGGATGCTGGTGGTTCCAGGCCGCAGCCAGGTGGGCCAGATACTGTTGGGTTGCTTCCAGCGGCGAGGCTTTGGTCACTTCTTCCGGACTGTTGAGTGGTAGGAAGGCATCCCGGCGATTGACGCCGCCATGGCACAACCAGCTCTTGGCACTGGCAATCAGGCGGATTGGGGTTTTGCTGCCCAGCGTTCGGGCCATCGCACCAACAATCGCGTTTGGTTGCGCACTCCAGGGTAGGGCAGTGTCACCTTCGGCCAGCTCAGACTCATGGGCCTGATACATAAATGAGGGTAACTGGGATTTTTCTTCTACATTTCCCGGCGTCGTCAGCTGGGCAATCGGCATGACATTGACCGACGCCGCTTCTTCTTGCAGGTCGACATACGACAGGACACAGTGAGTGGTCCCTAAGTCGATGCCAACACTATAGCGATGTGCTTGTGTCTCTTGCATTACAGTTCTACCTCAGCGGCGGCAACAATACGTGCATCATGACCGTCTGCCAGTTTCGGCAGTTTCACTTCTGTCACTTTCCAGCCGCGGTGGATCAGGGTGCCGGTAAACGGCGCTTCGCCTACCACATTGCCGGTCAGGCGCACTTCAGATGCATTGAAGCCTGCCGGTAGGGTGATGCGGGTTTCTTCGTCTTCAGCGCGAACCGGTGAAAAGCTGAAATAGTCTTTCAGGACTTTCTGGCCGCCTTCGTGGATCACACGGGCTGCTGCACCGATTTCCGCATCTGAAAAGCCTTTCAGATCTTCTTGCATGAAATCGATGAAGCGTGCTTCCTGTTGCAACAGGGAAAGCAGTTGAAGCGCAGCGTCCGGGGTCGCGGTTTTTAGTTTTGGTTCAACTTCAACAATCTTTTCGACAACTTTTTCAACTTCAACGATTTTCTCGACAGGTTTTTCAACCTCAACGATTTTTTCTACTTCGACTTCTTTTTCGACAATTTTCTCAACTTCTACCGGTTTCCCTTTTTTGGCGATATACATTACCAGCAGGACCAAGACTAAGCCGCCGAGCCAGGCGTGCCCCATATCGATGGTTGTCGGCATTGCCGATAAATCCACAGTCATTTTAGAAAAATCAAAAGCCATATCCGTCTTCTCGTTACAGTGAAAATCGATTCACTATGAATAATTTGGGTCGAATACTACCATACTCAACCTGCATTACATCTAAGCCAGGCATGTTTTTGTTGCAATTTAAGGTGAGAAATGCTGCCTTAGATTAATTTGCAACCAATCAAAGGTTTGACACTTCTCTGTCATTCTAGACCAGTCCGTATGCTATTGATTGTGTGCCCGCGCTTTTCTTTCAATTGCCGTCGTCGATGTGACGGCTTCCTTGTGATGATTTTCTGCGTGTGAATGCGGCTTAAGGGTAGTCCAGCACCGATTTGATTTCCGTCAGATTGTCATCAATCCACTGCTTGTTGATTGCGCCCCAGTCACTGATGCGATAGTGGCCGATGCGATTGCGCTCGCCCTGGGTCTGAACAAAGGTGCAAGTGATATCCAGGTCGGCCAGACTTTTGATGGTATCTTGCGCGGTGCGCCGCGGCATGCCGGTGTATTCCAGGATCCCGGGCACGGTGTCGATACCGTGTTCGATTAAGTGGGCAATATAAAGGCGGCGATAAAAACTGGTTTTGGTTTTACTGATACTCATAGCCTTCGACTTCAATCCTTTGTAGGTGGCTGATTTCATGGCTGAGAGTACCATTAAAGCCGGGTTGGTGATACCGGCGAACGATTGTGATCTGCGCTGGTTGGTTGCCGGATTTTCTTCAGTCACTGCCTGCGGCGAGAACGCGCAGTTCAATCCCCCCTTTCTGGGTATCAAGCCAGTTTGCGCTAACAATTTGTCAAAAGCTGACTACAGTTATCGTATCTCAATGACTCGGATTGGACCGATGGCAGACAACACCCGACGTCGCGCTGAGCTCAGAGCTTTCCTGTTTATTACCGTGATCCTGTTTCCCATTCTGGCAGTCGCGGTCGTGGGGGGATACGGCTTTCTGGTGTGGTTTCTCCA
>NZ_JAZGTF010000019.1:0-166633 GCF_037389125.1 Photobacterium sp. MCCC 1A19761 | reverse complement strand
ATGGCAGACAACACCCGACGTCGCGCTGAGCTCAGAGCTTTCCTGTTTATTACCGTGATCCTGTTTCCCATTCTGGCAGTCGCGGTCGTGGGGGGATACGGCTTTCTGGTGTGGTTTCTCCAGGTATTGACTGGCTAGCCGGCCACCTTGAGATCTGCCGGGACGCGCAGGTAGAGAGGTCAAGATGAAATGTTCTCGCCGTAAGTTTATCAAGGCGCAGGCGGCAGCCGCTGCGGCCGCCGCTGCCGGGATCACGCTTCCGATCAGCGCCAGCAATGTGGTCACGGACGCGTCGATGACGCGCCTTAAGTGGCAAAAGGCACCCTGCCGGTTTTGCGGTACGGGTTGCTCGGTGAATGTCGGGATCAAAGATAACCATGTGGTTGCGACGCATGGGGATATCAAGTCGCCGGTGAACCGCGGCCTGAACTGTGTCAAAGGGTATTTTCTTTCCAAGATCATGTATGGCGCTGACCGCCTTACCCAGCCACTCCTTCGCATGAAAGACGGTAAGTTCGACAAACAGGGCGAGTTTGCCCCGGTGTCCTGGGATCAGGCGTTTGACCTGATGGCGGAGAAGTGGAAAGCTACGCTCAAAGCTAAAGGCCCCGAAGCCATCGGGATGTTCGGCTCCGGCCAGTGGACGGTCTATGAAGGGTACGCGGCCTCCAAGCTGATGAAAGGCGGCTTTCGCTCCAACAACATCGAGCCCAATGCCCGCCATTGCATGGCCTCCGCGGTTGTCGGTTTTATCCGCACCTTTGGTATCGATGAACCGATGGGGTGTTATGACGATATTGAAGCGGCGGATGCGTTTGTGTTGTGGGGCTCCAATATGGCGGAAATGCACCCCATTCTCTGGACCCGGGTGACCGATCGCCGGTTATCAAATCCGGCCGTGAAAGTGGCGGTGCTGTCGACGTTTGAACATCGCAGTTTCGAACTGGCGGATGTGCCGGTGGTGTTCCATCCCCAGACGGATCTGGCGATCCTGAATTTTATCGCCAACTACATCATCACCAATGACAAAGTAAATCAGGATTTTGTTGGTAAGCATGTCAACTTTCGTCGCGGGGCGACTGATATCGGCTATGGCCTGCGGCCGGAGCATCCGCTTCAGCAACAGGCGAAAAACCCAGACAGCGGTGCATCGGAGCCGATGACGTTCGAAGAATTTAAAGCGTTTGTCGCCGATTACACTCTGGAGAAAACCGCGGAAATGACCGGTGTGTCGCCCGAGCGGCTCACCGAGCTGGCTGAGTTGTACGCCAATCCACAGACCAAAGTCGTTTCATTCTGGACCATGGGGTTCAATCAGCATACCCGCGGCGTGTGGTGTAACAATCTGATTTACAACATTCATTTGCTGACCGGGAAAATATCCACGCCGGGCAACAGCCCGTTCTCCCTGACCGGGCAGCCGTCAGCATGCGGAACCGCCCGGGAAGTCGGCACGTTTGCCCACCGGTTACCGGCTGATTTAGTGGTGACCAATCCCGAGCATCGCCAGACCGCGGAAAAAATCTGGAAGCTGCCGTCCGGGATCATTCCTGAAAAAGTCGGCGCTCATGCCGTGCTCCAAAGTCGGATGCTGCGTGATGGGGACATCAATGTTTACTGGATTCAGGTGAACAATAACCTTCAGGCAGGGGCGAATATGAACGAAGAAACCCTGCCGGGTTACCGTAATCCCGATAACTTTATCGTGGTATCTGATGCCTATCCGACGGTGACGGCACAGGCAGCTGATTTGATTCTGCCGTCAGCAATGTGGGTTGAGAAAGAAGGCGCATACGGGAATGCGGAGCGCCGGACTCAGCTCTGGCATCAGATGGTCAAAGCGCCGGGCGAAGCCAAATCAGATCTGTGGCAGCTGATGGAGTTCTCCAAACGCTTTAAAACCGATGAAGTTTGGCCGGAAGAGATCCTCAAAGCCAATCCGGACTACCGGGACAAAACCCTGTTTGATGTGCTGTATCTGAACGGCAAAGTGAATCAGTTCCCTTCATCGGAGCTCGAAGAAGGCATGCTCAATGACGAAGTGGCTGATTACGGTTTCTACGTCCAGAAAGGGCTGTTTGAAGAGTATGCCGAATTTGGCCGGGGTCATGGTCACGATCTGGCACCGTTTGAAATGTATCACCAGACCCGGGGCTTACGCTGGCCGGTGGTCGATGGCCAGGAAACCCTGTGGCGGTATCGGGAGGGCTCGGATCCGTATGTGAAACCGGGGACCGGGTTTGAGTTTTACGGCAAACCGGATGGTAAAGCCGTGATTTTTGCCCTGCCATATGAGCCACCGGCGGAAAGTCCGGATGAAGAGTATGACTTGTGGCTGGTGACGGGGCGGGTGCTTGAGCACTGGCACTCGGGCTCGATGACGCAGCGGGTGCCGGAGTTATATCAGGCTTATCCTGATGCGCAGGTATTCCTGCATCCTGAAGAAGCGCGGGCGCGCGGGCTCCGGCGCGGGGATGCGGTGCGGGTGATTTCCCGCCGGGGCGAAATCGTCACGCGGGTCGAAACCCGGGGACGAAACAAGCCACCGCGAGGGCTGGTGTTTGTGCCCTGGTTCGATGCCAGTCAATTGATCAACAAAGTGACCCTGGATGCGACCGATCCGCTGTCGAAGCAAACCGACTTTAAAAAATGCGCGGTCAAGTTGGAGAAAGTGTAGGAGATGCGTGATGAAGCGATTGTTCTCAATACTTCGCCGTTCAACCGCGGTTGATCGGACGATTCTCACAGCGCTGGCCTTGGTATTTGTCTGTCCGGGGGCAACGGCAGTGACGGATCGGGATCTGGCCACGCTGCGTCAGTTTGACTTGAATACCGAGCCTGAACCACCGCGGATGAGCCAGCCCCTGAATACGGATGTGATCCCGGGGCGCAATTATCCGATGCAGCCTCCCTTGATCCCCCACAAGATCGACAATTACCAGGTCGACTTGAAGGTCAACAAATGCATGGCCTGCCATGCCCGCAGCCGGGTCGAAGAAACTCAGGCCCGGATGATCAGTGTGACGCACTATATGGATCGGGACGGGAACTTTCTGGCCGAGCTGTCGCCCCGCCGGTATTTTTGTCAGCAGTGCCATGTGGTGCAAACTGATGCCAAGCCGCTGGTGGCTTCTCAATTCACCGATCTTGATACCTTGATTGATCAAGAAGAGTGAGGAGGCGTCGTGATGTGGAATTGGATCAAAAGATGGTGGGCGCTGGTCACATCACCGTCCAAGTACTTCAGTCTGGGCTTTTTGACCTTGGGCGGGTTTATTGCCGGGATCATTTTCTGGGGCGCCTTTAATACCGGGATGGAGCTGACCAATACCGAACCTTTTTGTGTGAGTTGCCACCGCGATAACGTGTATCAGGAAATCCAAGGCACGATCCACTTTACCAACCGGACCGGGGTGCGGGCGATTTGTTCAGACTGCCACGTGCCCCATGACTGGACCGATAAAATGGCGCGCAAGATGCAGGCGTCCAAAGAAGTGTATGCCTGGGTCACCGGCGCGATTTCGACACTGGATAAGTTCAATGCCCGGCGACGGGAAATGGCGGAGCGTGAGTGGGCCCGGATGAAAAAAAATGACTCCCTGGAGTGCCGGAACTGCCATGAATTTGTGTATATGGACTTCACCCGCCAGTCACTGCGCGCTTCTAACCAACATTCAACGGCGTTGGCCGACGGCAGTAAAACCTGTATTGATTGCCATAAAGGGATCGCCCACCGGTTGCCGGAGATGCATGGCGTTGAAGGTTTTTAATCACCAGCCCTTGACGATGAAGGGCTTCTTCTCGATTGTCGCGGATTGGCGTCATCACCCGGCGTTCATCGCCTGCTTTTCGTACGAGCAGCTTGCGTTGAACTGAACAGCCTGCCATTCCGGCGAACCCTTTCTTGCAGAAATTCGTCTCTGTCAATAGAATACGATGTTCGATACAAACATCGCCTTCCTGTCGATACCATGACGAAGCCACAATAATAACCATGGGATTTGAATTTCTGATATGAGTAAGTTTGCAACACCAACGTTTAAGATAGCGTTTCTCCATCCGCGTTATTGGTTGACGCTGCTTCTGGTTGGTGTGATGTACCTGATCAGCTGGTTGCCGTACTTTATTCAGTTCCGCCTCGGACAAGGGCTGGGCCGTCTGGCGATAAAGTTGATTAAAAAACGCGGGAAAACCATTGCCCGAAACCTGGAGCTGTGTTTTCCGGACATGCCGAAGGAAGAGCGGGATGCCATTGCGCGCAAGAATGTCGACAATACTGGTCTCGCGATGTTTGAAACCGGGATGGCCTGGTTCTGGCCCGATATTCGGGTGAAGCGCCATGTCCGCTATGAAGGCTTCGAGCACCTGGAAGCATTGGAAAAACAGGGCAAAGGCGCGTTGATGATCGCCGTTCACTCACTGAATCTGGAGCTTGGGGGCCGGGCTTTTGGTTTGAAGGCGCCGGGCGTGGGTGTCTACCGTCCGAATAACAATCCTTGTTTTGATTATTTTCAGTTTAAGGGCCGGGTGCGCTCGAACAAATACCTTATCGATCGCAAAGATGTGAAGGGCATGTTGCATGCCCTGAGAAACGGCGAATGGGTCTGGTACGCGCCGGATCATGACTATGGTCGCCGACGCTCGACGTTTGCCCCGTTGTTTGCGGTCGAGAAAGCCTGTACCACCACGGGCACTAGTCTGTTGGCCGATGCCTCTGGTTGCGCTTTGGTGCCATTCGCCATGGTCAGGGATACCGACTCCGGCCAGTACACAGTGAAAGTTTTTCCACCGTTGGATGCATTCCCGCATAACGATCCGGATGCCGCCGCGGCGTACGTCAACAAGGCGATTGAGCGCTCGATTATGGAAGCGCCGGAGCAATACATGTGGTTGCATCGCCGGTTTAAAACCCGGCCGGAAGGCGAGCCGTCATTGTATTAATTTGAGATACACGGCAAGTGCCGCTGGACTTGAAGTGAATAAGGGCAGAGAGAAATCTCTGCCCTTGTTGTTTCTGTAAACGTCAGACATGGCAGCGGGGGAGGTTTTATTCCGGCGCGACCAGCTGCCCATGCTGATAATCCGAGATGGCCTGTTCGATCTCATCCATGCTGTTCATCACAAACGGACCGTAATGTACGACCGGTTCGTGGATCGGCATTCCGGAAAGCAGTAACAGCCCGGTTTGCTCGCCGATCGCATCAATCGCCAGCCCTTCGCCATGGTCGAGGATCACCAGCTCACCCGCTTTGGCCGTGCTTCCATCAATGTCGATTTCTCCTTGGTAGACATAGAGCAATGCCTGGAAATCTGGATTCAGGCAACTGGTAAAGTGCGCGCCTTTTCCGGCCTGCCAGTTGGCAATGGTGGTCGGTACCCCGGTTTGCTGCAACGGACCGATCAGGGTCTCGCCCTTAATCGTCAGATCACCGGCGATCACCCGGATCAGGCTGTTGTCGGCAAGCACTTTTTCGGTGATCACGTCGGATTGAAAATCGTGATACTGCGCCGGCTGCATTTTCTTCGCTGCCGGCAGGTTGATCCAGATTTGGAATCCGTGCAGCTTGCCCTCGGTCATGATCGGCATTTCGCTGTGGATCACCCCGCGCCCGGCAGACATCCACTGGGCGCCACCGTCCCGTAATTCCCCGGTATTCCCCATATGATCCCGGTGCTGGAAGTGACCGCTGAGCATATAGGTCAGGGTTTCGATCCCCCGGTGCGGGTGCGGTGGAAAACCGCCGATGTAATCGTCCGGATGGTCCGATTTCAATTCATCAATCATCAGGAAAGGAGAAAGCCGGGCATCGTTAAAGCCGTGGACCCGCTGTATTTTAACGCCATCACCATCTACTGAAGGATGGGAAGCAATGATCTGTTTGATACGTCTGATAGCCATAAGTCCTCCGATGTTTCATTGCTGATAGTGTAGGCGGGCAAGTGCAGGCGGAACAGCGCGCTGGGATGAACAGGTTGTTAGAAAAATTTGAACAAGTCCAGTTTAGGTCAGGGAAATCACGCTGGTTCATCGCGCGTGACAAGCCAGCGGTGCTGGTTCAGGACGATTGCAGGCGCTGCCAGGCTTCGCAGATTTGGCGGAAGGTGTCGGCATCGCCGTTGGGCCGGTCCGGATGCCAGCGCAGGGCCAGTTTGCGCCATTGGCGGCGGATTTGTTGTTGGGTGGCATCTTCCGGCAGGTCGAGCCGGGTCAAATCCTGGACTCGTGTAGTGTCTGGGATTGGCGTCGCATGGCCGATATAGCGCTGGTAGCGGTTCCAGAAGGAGGACAGCAGCCGTTTTACCGCTGAGGCATCGGTGTGGTAGTTGTGCCAGTCGAGATAGTAACGCCGCAGGGGATCATGTGGATCAAGCGCGTGGCCGGGCTCTGGATGCTCCAGCAGCTGAATATCCATCGCCTGAACCTGCAACCATTGCGATGGCAGTAGCAGTGCTTGCAACTGGTACAAGGCATTCATCAGCAGGAAATTACGTTTGAACAGATCCTGCTCAGGATTGTCATCGAGTGGGTTCAGAAGCCCCTGTTGCTTGAGGGCATCGGACAGCGTGTGGATTTTCCAGCCGGAAGGCTCCGTATTCAGCAGGGTAAGGATCGGCCAGATCAGCGGGTTGTCGTATTCCGGTTCAGCATTGAGATCCATAAGGCTTCCTGCGTAAGGGGCTGTGCGTATAAGCGTCTGCGTAAAGGCGTCTGTGTGGAGGCGTCTGTGTAGAGGCGTCTGTGTAGAGGCGTCTGTGTAGAGGCGTCTGTGTAGAGGCGTCTGCGCGAAGATATTCTGCGTCGTGCGTTGATGAAAGCCTAACAGAAGAGAGCGGGGTACTGTCAACTCTCGGGGACATCGTCCCGGTCAAAAGAGGGGAAGCACCGGGGATGAGTAAGCAGTGAACTCGGTTAGTGTTGCAATTTAGTTCAAATAGTGGCCGGCGTGAACCACGCAAACTTTGCTATAGGTTTACCGGCCATTGATATAGAAGTGACCCTGTGACTAAGTTGGTTTATTCAATTGTCACGCCGTAGTATTTCTGTACGCACTTGGCGTAATCCCCTTGCTTGAGCGTGGTGTGGGCAGTCTGGTAGCCCGACTCGATTCGGCAGGCGAAGCTGGCACCGCCCGGATTGTCTTTGTAGTAGCCCCAGTCATTTTCCCAATACAAACCAAAGCTGTTGTCACTGGTTTTCTTGAACGGTTTCATGCCGGCACAGCCAAGCTGTTCATCTGCCGGGATCGGAACGCCCAGTGCCGCCGCGTGGCCGCGATAGTATTTGATGCGGTTGACGGACTGTGGCTTTTCAGTTTCCAGGGTACATTCGATGCCGCCGTTAATGATCATCGTCGTCACGCCGAAGCCCGACGTGCGCTTCTCGGTAATATCGGTCGCAGTGGGTTGCCAGGTGCCGTCGATCACATGCAGCATTGAGGGTTTCGGCGGCTGCGGGTAGACAAAGAAGAACACCGCGGAAGCCAGGTTCAACCAGGTGTTGGCGACTTGATCCGGGTTGTTCAGCAGCACACGGACGTCATTGAAGATAAAGTCTGAAAACGGCCCGTAATTGTAGTGATATGACAGCTGTTTGGCACCGCGACCAAAGTACTTCACATAATGGCCGTCTGGTGTGGTCCCGCAGGGCCACTGTTCGGTTTGCCAGTTGGTGGCGGCACATTCGCTGTTGTAGCCACAGGAGCCAACATCGTCCGAACAGCCGGCTTCGCGGACAAAATAGAGCCCCTGTCGCCACTCTTCATTCGGTGAGTGCGGGTTGTGAGCTCCGGTTTCCTGGGTAAAGTGCGCGAACATGACGGCCAGAGATTTGGCACAGATTGCATCTGAATTCGCGGCTCTGTGGTCGGTATAGGTGGCGCAGAATCCTTCAAACTTGCCGACTGCTTTCAGGAAGTTGGTGTACGTGTAGGCGGCGTTTCGCTCCGGAAACCGATGATCCCACTGCTGCTCACTGACGAGGGATTCAACCCGCTTCACGTTGTCCGGGTTGCTGGCTGCGCCCGGGACAATCGCATCTACAATGGTGTTGTCCCGGGTTCTGATGGAGGCCCGTACCGCGTCAAATTGCGGCGAGCTGGTGAGTGCCGCTTCCCGGGCATCCAGAAAAGCTTTGCTCATGATATAGCTGCCATCGGGGTTCTGGCCGATAATGCCGTTTTCAGGCGTGCCGGGATCCGGATCAGGTCCTGGACCCGGCCCCGGACCTGGATTGGCAGCAATGTGTTGCCAGACCCCGGTGCTGTTGGGCGCATCCGGCGCTTCGCCCTGGGTCCACCATTTGGCTTCATAAACCTGACCGTTGTAGGACACCCGATCGCCGTTGACATAAATATGACTCACTTGATAGGCCGGATAGCTGGTGGCCAGTGCCGCCTGCACCTCTGGCTGTTCGCTTCGCTCGCCCAGCCATTGCCAGCTGTCGCTCTCAGCGTCGGGTGCCGGGACAATGTTTTGCACCGATTGCCGGGCTTCATAGAGGTGCCCCTGGTAGAGGACCTGATCTCCGCTCTGATAGACGGCGTCCGGGTTGTAGTTGGGGTAGGCAGCTAAAGCGCCCGTTGACAGGAACAGCGTGCCGGAGATGATCCCGCTAAGCAGGGCCATACTGCGTATGCGAAGGGCTTTGCCGCGTTTGTGATGTGTTATTTTTTTCATTGTTTCACCATCGTTATTGGAGTGACTGAAGCTGTGATGCTTTCAGGGATCAACGATAGAAAGAGATTGGTCAGGTGGCGGCATGAAACAATGAGTTTGCGAGTCAATTCAACATCATCTTCTGATGTGGATGTCGGCTATCGCATGGGGTGTGATATCGGCCGGAAACCGAAGTAGTTTGCCAGTCTTGCAGGTCGGGCGACTTGCAAGACTGGCATGCGTCGTGGAGGACGGAGTTATCCGGTGATCGACAGGGTAAATTTTCCCGGGTTACGGCGACTGATGGATTGAAGAATTTTGCCGTCCATCTGCATGTTGGCAAACCAGTACGGCGCCTGCTCATGGCTAAAGGCTTTGCTTTTACTCATCATGTCGTAAATGGTAAAGACCCGGCCCTGGCCCAGCGCAGCACCGTGCAGGCTTCGCTCGTAAATCGGCACGTCATTGATGTCTTCTTCCAGCGCATTCTTGAGGTGCAGGGTGCGTGGGGTCCACTCAATATAGTCGACAATTTTTTGGGTCAGTTTCTTTTCCCACTTCGCGAGCACTTCGGGCAGGAACTCCATCGAATGGGTAATCTCGGCACAGGCAAAGTAATCTTCCCGGCGTTCTTGCTCCCGCAGCTCCATCATGACCCTCTCCAGGGCGATATCGAAGCAGTTGGTGAAATGGTTACAAATCGTAAACTGACCAATGCTACGGACAATCCCGAGGAAGATGCCTTCGTCCGGCTCCCGGTAGTTCACGTCGCTCAATCGCATACGGGTTGCATTCGCCAGCATGATGGCATGTTGCCACATTTTTGGCGCCATCAGCTTGGTGTTCTTGTCAGCCCATTTCAGCAGGGGTTTGGCCATCAGGATCGGATACAGCATCCGGCAGTTGTCGATGCCCAGAAAGCCAATAGCTGTTTTCGGATCTGAAAGTTTTCGTGGTGCTTTGCCCATTTGTCGGCAGAACTTCGGTTCGTTGACCAAATCCAGGAGATTGACTCCGAGGGAGTGGTACAGGATCGCCAGCGAACCCAGCTTCTGGAAATTCAGGGTCGGGGAGTAGGCAAATGATGCGAAATCACCGAAGCCTTCGTGGATACTGAGCAGACGGGTAATATCCGTTTGCTGGAATCGGGTTTCCATGACTTTGCCGGCGGCTTTTTGAACCAGCTCGACCAGCCGTTTGTGGCGTTCTTGTCGGACCACGCTCTCTGCGCGTCGCTCAAGCACTTTATCGGTTTCGCAGCTGAGTAGCAGGCGCTGATTGTTCGTGACCCGCTCTTCTTCGTACAGGATGATGGTTTCGCAGAATTCGGTTTCCCGGCTTAAAAGATGATCAACATCATCTTGGTTGACCAAATACTGTTGGCTCACCATCCATCTGGCATGGCGTTGTTGTACCTGTTGACTTATTTCTGATGCGGCAGCTTGCGCTTCTTTGGTATAGCGCTTCTCAGAAAAAATCGACTCTACCACGAATGACCCCCTAACTTATGGTAAATCAACAAGTCTTGTAAGCCTGAGTCGGACATGACAGGCCTCTTCTACATATTCTTATTGGTAATAAAGGTCTTAGTTTATCATGTCGTAATTGTTTTAAGTATCAGTAAAGCCGGTTGTTGGTGCTGGTTTCATCAGCAAACAGTCGGACGCTGATTGGAATTGAACCGTTGCGTGCCGACTGTTTGGGGGTGTTGCTTGTCTAGCGTGCTGTGCTTCTGCGAAATGATTTAGTCGCGGAAGTTGTCAAACTGGAATGGTTGCTCCAGTTCAGCTTGGCGAACCAAGGCCATCACGGCTTGCAGGTCATCACGTTTTTTGCCGGTGACGCGAACTTTGTCGCCCTGGATGGAAGCCTGAACTTTGATCTTGGAATCTTTGATCAATTTCACCAGCTTTTTCGCGGTGGCGGTTTCGATCCCTTGCTTGAAGGCAACATCGCACATGTTGAGTTTGCCTGAGCGGGTTGTTGGCTTCTGATCAATGGAATCGGCATCGACATTGCGCTTGGCGAGGTTGCCGCGCAGGATGGTCATCAGCTGATCGATCTGAAAGTCAGACTCTGAAACAACTTTGACGACTTCTTTTTCCAGTTTGAAGCTGGCTTCGACGCCGCGAAAATCAAAACGAGTTTCCAGCTCACGGGAAGCGTTGTCGACGGCGTTGCGAACTTCTACAAAATCGACGTCAGAAATAATATCAAAAGAGGGCATGTCTCTGTCCTAGTCTAAAGATGAAATTGTTTTCGGTGATAATACCAATCGTAGTCAATAACTGGTCATCCTAGCTTGTTAAAACGCTCGATAACTGCGTTAGAATTTTTGATTGTAGAATAACTACTTATCGAAAAATTCCGCCTTGTTCTCAAACGTTTTTCCTGCGCTATTTCTGATCACTTACTGACTGTGATTGGTATAAATCCCAGCCGGATGGATTTTTGGCTATCTGCTTTCTAAAAAGTAGCCCATCAACTGAACCCAGCGGGTATCAAGGGTGCGGAAGAGGGAGCCACCGAAACGCTCCGCGACCACCCCAACTGATTCTATATATAGCTTATTTTTGCGACTTTACTGCATTTGCCAGCATATCCAGCAGGGTCACCGTATCTTCCCAGCCAATGCAAGGATCGGTGATCGACTGGCCATAGGTCAACTGATCCAGATGCGCCGGATCAACGGCCTGGTTACCTTCGGTAATGAAACTCTCTGCCATAATACCGGCGATGAACTGGCTGCCGTTTCGGATCTGCTCGCAAATATCCGCGGCGACATCTAACTGGCGCTTGTGTTGCTTCTGGCAGTTTCCGTGGCTGAAATCCACGACCAAGCGAGTTGGCAGATCAAAGGAGGCCAGGATTTCACAGGCCGAGGCAATGTCTTCCTGATGATAGTTCGGCATTTTACCGCCGCGCAGAATGACATGGCCGTAAGGGTTGCCGGCGGTGCGGTAAATGGTCATCTCGCCGGTTTTGGCCGGTGAGCAGAATACATGGGACTCGCGGGTCGCGCGGATCGCATCGACGGCAATTTTGATGTTGCCGTCGGTCCCGTTTTTGAAGCCGACCGGGCAGGAGAGCGCAGAAGCCATTTCGCGGTGGATTTGCGATTCTGTGGTGCGGGCACCGATGGCCCCCCAGGTGATCAGGTCGGCAATATACTGGCCGGTGATCATATCCAGAAATTCAGTCGCGGTCGGAACGCCCATCTGGTTGATATCCACCAGCAGTTTGCGGGCCTTGTGCAGGCCGCTGACCAGATCCAGGCTTCCGTCCAGATGCGGGTCGGAAACCAGTCCTTTCCAGCCCACCACGGTCCGAGGTTTTTCGAAATAGGTGCGCATCACGATACACAGCTGATCCTGGTATTTCGCCTGAATGGCTTTCAGCCGACGGGCATAGTCCAGTGCCGCTTCCGGGTCGTGCACCGAGCAAGGGCCAACGATAACCAGGAGCCTGCTGTCCTGCCCGGAGAGAATCGCCTCAACCTGGCGGCGGGCGTTCGCGACATGGGCTGCGATATCATCAGTCAGCGGGAAAGCGGCTTCAACTTCTGCCGGTGTCGGCATTAAGCCAAGGCTCACCGTGCGGAGTTCATCTGTTTTCATTGGCATAATTTGTTGCCTATCTCGGTATATCAAAAAATAACGACGCGTTAAGATAGCCCAAATGACCGCAGGAATAAACCAAACTTGTGATATGGCTTAACTTTTTCTGCTGAATACCCGTTTGAATTAGTTGCAAAATTGTGTGAGCCAATATAATCGGTCAGAACGTTGCTGCGTCGTTGTTGGTATAAGCTTAGACGGTGAAGTAGCAGGGTTGACGGATGACAATTGACATAAGGTACAGGGCACAGTAACGGAAGGCAGGAAGCAGAGATGACAGGCAATTCACCGACAGGTTTACAATTTTCACAGCTATTGAACGATCCGGCGCAACTGACGCAATTGACATTGCCGATAGGGCTGGTTTCTATGGACGATTTAATTCATCGGCTGATTGGCATTCACCCGTATGCGATTGCTGAAACCATGCGCTTGCCGGAAGCGACCCAGCAGGCCGTCCTGGCACGTGCCGGTGATGCTACCCCTGAGGAATGGTTTGTCCATACCCTGGCCCAGTTTCTGGAGCAGGCCGCGGCGCACAACGGCGATCATCCGTTACGGGTTCGTTTGAGCGGTGCGGATTCGCATAGCCGACGCAGCTTGCTCGGGAGCGAGCTGGAAGCGCCGGAGGTTCATCCGTTAATCGGGTTACGGGGTGCGTCCCGTTTTGCCGATCCGGCCCATCGTCCGAGTTTCGATTTGGAATGTGAAGCGGTGAAGTTGGCCCGGCAAACCGCAGGCGGCAGACGTATCGAGCTGGTGCTCCCTTTTGTCCGGACATACTGCGAAGCGGCCACGATGATCGATTTGCTGGCAGAGCAGGGGCTGTATCGTGGTGTTCAGGGGCTGAATGTCCATCTGATGTGCGAGTTACCGACCAACGCCTTGCTGGCCGAGAAGTTTCTGCCGTATTTTGACGGCATGCTGATCGATGTCGATCAGCTCGGGCAGTTTGCTTTGGGATTGGATCAGGCCCATCCGGCGCTGAATGACCTGCATGATGATCAGAATGAGGCAATCCTCAAACTGCTGCACCATGCGATTCAGGCAGCGGTGGCGGCGGGCAAACCATGTGAGGTAGTCAGCCGCGCCATCGAGCAGTCACCCAAGCTGCAACAGTGGTTGATCGAGCAGGGGATTAACGGGGTGATCTCCTACTGAAGCGACTGATACGACGGAAGCGATTGAATCAAGAAAAGCCCCGTTCGCGGGGCATGTGTATTAGGGCATGTGTATCTAGAGTCGGCGAAGGTTCTGAGACGGCGCCGGTTTGAACGGCTCGGGTTTAGGACGAGCAGCTGATTTCCAGCTCTTTGCCCCATTGCGGCGGCACATCTGCAAGATGTGCGTAATCCGGGTGCTCTTCAAACGGGGCTGCCAGCACCTGCAGGAGTTGTTCAATCATCGTAAAGTCTCCCTGCTCCGCAGCGTCAATGGCTTGCTGGGCCAGATAGTTTCTCAGGATGAATTTCGGATTCGCAGCTTTCATCGCCGCCAGGCGCTGGCTGTCGGCTCGGGTTTCCTCATTCAGCCGGGCTGCGTACTGCGCCAGCCAGGCAGACAGGGATTGGGTACATCCGAAGAAAGATTCAAACCGGTGCGCGCTTTGCGCCAGTTCTGCCCGGGGGATCTCCGACAGGGTCCGGAAAAACAAAGTATAGTCCGCCGCCTGATGGGTCAGCAGGGCAAACATATCGCTGAATAGTTGGGAGTCCTGTGGCTGTTGCGCCTGCAGGCCGAGTTTACTGCGCATTCGGATGCTGTAGTGTTGCTGCAATTGTGGCTGATAGGTGTTGAGCGCTTCATCAATCAGCTCTTTCTCAATCAGCGGCGACAGGGCATAGCCCAGCGCGGAAAGGTTCCACAAGGCGATGGACGGCTGCTGATTAAAGGCGTAGCGGCCACTGTAATCGGAATGGTTGCAGATAAAGCCCGGCTGATAGTCATCGAGAAAGCCGTAGGGACCATAGTCGAAGGTCAGGCCCAGTACGGACATGTTGTCGGTGTTCATGACCCCGTGCGCGAAACCCACCGCCTGCCAGTCGGCAATCATTTCGGCGGTCAGGCTGACAATACGGTGGAACATGGCAGCATAGCGATCCGGCTGTGTGTTTGCTTGCAGATTTTCATCCGTCAGCAGGTCCGGAAAATGATGTTGGATCAGGTAGTCCGCCAGCAGCTTCAGGTCGCCGTGCTTTTCGGTATAGAACAGGTACTCGAAGTGGCCGAAACGCAGATGGCTTTCCGCCACCCGGATCAGGGTTGCGCCGCGCTCGACTTTCTCTCGGTAGACCGGGGTGGTACTGCTGAGAACGGCCAGGGCATGCGTGGTTCGGATCCCCAATCCATGCATCGCCGCGCTGGCGAGATATTCCCGAATACTGGAGCGCAATACGGCCCGTCCGTCGCCCTGACGCGAGTAGGGGGTCATGCCGGCGCCTTTCAGGTGGATATCCCACTTGTTGCCTTCGCTGGTCAACACTTCGCCCATCAGTAAGCCGCGTCCGTCACCCAGAGCCGGGTTGTACTGGCCGAACTGATGGCCGGTGTATTTCATTGCAATCGGGTCAAACCCGGCGAGTTCATCGTTGCCGGTAAACAGGTTTATGAAATACTCGGTTTGTGCCTGAGCCGGGTCCAGTTCCAGCAGAGCGCAGATCTGCGGGTTCACACTGACCAGGAAAGGCTCGCTCAGTGGCTGGGGGACGACCCGGGTACCGAAGTCACTCGGTAATTCACTGTAAGTGTTATGGAAAACCAGTTCTGAAAGTGCGCGCATCAAGCTGACCTTAGCGAGTGAAGCAGGGAGTAGAAAGTCCGGTCAGGGTAGCAAGTTATCGGCCGCAAACAAGGGATAAAAAGTAGGGGCTTTCTGCGTCGCGGCCGAACCGGTGCCCTGAATTAAGCATAGCGATTCCGGTCGGTGAATTGGGATTCGCTTAGTCGATGGCCTCGATGTCGACAATCTTGGAACGGTTGACGATGATCTTCCAGCGCTGGATCCGCACCGTGTTGTCTTCGTCGGTTTCCTTGGTGATCAAATTGATCAGGTGGCGTTTTTCCACCGACTCTTTGGACACTTGACCGTCATTCAGCTGGTACACCCGCTGTGAGCCTTTTTCCATCATTTTCGAAATCACCCGCAGATCAAGTTGCAGCGACTCGCGGCTCTGTTCGTAACCGGTCATAAACTTGGTGGTCGACATCCGGGTAGTGCTCTTGTAGTGCAGGATGGTTTCTTCCCGCTGCGAGACTTTGTGTTTGCGCTTCTTTTTAATCTCTTCGGCCAGATCGTTATAGCTGGTGTACTCCAGCCACTCTAACTGACGGCCGATCAGGCGATTGGAGTTGGCATCGAAGAACTGTTTGCGCCATTTGGGTTTGCCTTTGCGCACCCAGCGCCACAGGATGGTTTTCAGGTCATCTTTAAACACTTCCCGCGCTGCGTAGATAAACGACAGCACCAGGATAAAGGACGCGGTAATATCGCCCAGCACCCCGCGCGCTTTAATCAGCATCAGGGTGACGAATATCATCACAAATCCGGCCGCAAATCCGGTGACAATTTTCTTGGTATTCTGCCCCAGCTCCATGGTTTGTTCTTTCATGGTGACCGGATATTCAATCAGGCGGCGCAGCAGGCGCATCTTGTTCGACATCCGGGTCGGATCCTGGGTGGCCCGGGAGGAGTTGTAGTCATGCTCAAGGCGGTGCGCGGCTTCATTTTCACAAATCTCAATCAGCAGCGACTTAATCTCCGGATAGTCACTGCTGCGCGGGAGGTGCGCAATCAGCGCCAGGCAGCGTTGCTCGGTATACCAGGACAGGTAGTTATCGATGTTTTCGTAGTATTTGTGCAGCTTCTTGTCGCTGGGCACATTCCGACGTAATCGCTTTAAGATCCGTAACGCCAAATCGGCGACTTCGCTGACTTCCTCCAGGGTTCGTTCAGCCTTGTCATCCAGCAGCTGTTGGACGGTTTCTTCCAGTGCCAGCGCATACTGGTAGGCATACAAACTCAGGCTCAGGCGGTATTGTTCGGTCGAGAGTTTACCTCGGCTGGCGAGCCGGCTGTGAACCAACGGCAGATGGTTCACATCACTGTAATAGGTTCGCTTGCCGATCAGGGCGGTGTGGTAGAACTCATCTTCGGAGAGAATGTTGGGGTTGAGTCCCAGTTCGCCGGGCACGAAAAGGTAGAGATCAAGCTGTCGATTGGTGGTTTCTTGGATGACGTGGGAGATTTTTATTTTATGGCCGTCTTTTTTCTCAACAGTGATCACTATGCTTTAAGACCTCGTCATGAATTTGTGATGGAAAAGAAGATGATGCAGATTATCACTCACTTTTGACAGAAATGTCAGCGGTCGGGTGATTTTTCGTAAAATTAATCGTTTAATCTTATTGTATAACCCAGTATGGGGCTTCGTTAGCCGGAAAAACAATCAAATAAGTGCCGATAGGCGAGGCGGGGTGGAGCAACATCACGTATAATGCGCCGCCTACAACCGATAATGATGGGCTGCAATGGTTGTCAGCGGCCTGACAGGCGGGTTGCCTGGTTCGTTTTTATTTACCCAGAGAGTGTCGAACAGATGATTAAAATTGGACAATACAACACGTTAGAGGTCGTCAAGCAGGTAGATTTTGGCGTATTCCTTGATGGTGGTGAAGACTTTGGCAATATTCTGTTGCCGAAATCAGATGTCCCGGCCGGCACTGAGCTGGGCGATGAACTCGAAGTCTTTATTTATTTTGATTCTGAAGATGACGTGATCGCCACGACGGAGCGTCCGCTGGCGCAGGTGGGTGATTTTGCATTGCTGCGCGTGGTGGGGATCTGTGGCGTCGGGGCTTTCGTCGATTGGGGCCTGAAGAAAGATCTGCTGGTACCGTTCAGTGAGCAGCGCCGTCGACTGGAAGTGGGTCAGGACATCATGGTTCGCATCTATACCGACAAAGCGTCCGGCCGGATTGTCGGTTCAACCAAGTTCAACCGCTTCCTGGATAAAACCCCGGCACGCTATCAGGTTGGCCAGGAAGTTCAGGTGCAAATCGCGGAAGTGACGGATCTGGGTTACAAAGCGGTGATCGAAGATCAGCACTGGGGTTTGCTTTTCCGCACGGAATCTTTCGGTAAACTGTTCCCGGGGAAAAAGCTGAAAGCCTTTATCAAGGAAATCCGTCCGGATGGTAAGATCAACCTGTCTCTGCAAAAAGTCGGTCGGGCAAAAGTGGATGATCTGGCGGATAAGATCCTGACGACGCTGGAACGCAAGGGCGGTTTTGTCCCGCTGAGCGATAAGTCTTCTCCGGAAGCGATTTTCAAAGAGTTCCGCACCAGTAAGGCCACGTTCAAGAAAACGATTGGCGGCCTGTACAAAAAAGGCCTGATCCTCATTGAGCGTGAAGGGATCCGTCTCAACGACAACTAACTTGAACGCTTCGATGTTTGGGGTGATGCCATCCAGCGCCCCACACAAAAAAACAAAGCCGGTCATTTGACCGGCTTTGTTGTCTTTGAACCTGAGGCTGGGAGAATGTTCAGTTGCACCTGATCATCCGCAGACCGGACAACTCGGTTGCTTGCTCAGCTTCATCTCCCGCCAGCTCATAGTCATGGCATCCAGCATCAGGATTTTACCGTTCAGCGGCTGACCCATACCGGCAACCACTTTAATCGCTTCCATCGCCTGCACCGCACCGACAATCCCAACCACCGGCGACATGATCCCGGCTTCCACGCAGCTCAGGGCCTGCTGTCCGAACAGGGCGCTGAGGCACTGATAGCAGGGCTCGTCATCCTGATAGGTATAGACACTGATTTGCCCTTCCATCCGAATTGCCGCGCCTGAGATCAGGGGCGTGCGGCTCTGGTGGCACAAGCGGTTGAGCTGGTTGCGGGTCTCGACATTGTCGCTGCAATCGAGCACCAGGCTGTGCTGGGCGATCAGCGGCAGCAGCTCACTGTCGTCAAGACGGCGGGCCAGGGTGTCGACCTGAGTATTGGGGTTGATGGTTTGCAGCGCTTGTTTGGCCGATTCCACCTTGAGTAGGCCGACCGTCGCATCGCTGTGCAGCACCTGGCGTTGCAGGTTCGAGACTTCAACGGTGTCGTCATCAATTAAGGTCAGCTTGCCAACCCCGGCTGCCGCCAGGTACTGCGTTGACGCGCAGCCGAGGCCGCCCGCACCGAGGATCAGCATGGATGACGCCTTCAGGGCTTCCTGACCGTCAAAATCGAACTGGCGCAGGATGATCTGGCGGTTGTAACGCAGCATTTCTGCGTCGCTAAGTTCTACCACGGGTTATTCCTGTTCATTCTCACTGGGCAGTTGAAGGTGGGGTTCATCAGTACATCGTCTGGTTGAACAGCTCGATGGTGACGGTTTCCCCCGGCTCAACCCGGCCGCGCTCACGCTCTAAAATCACAAAGCAGTTGGCTAGATGCATGGAGCTGAAAGCGCCGGAGCCCTGATTGCCGGTGGTGGCGACTTCAAATTGTCCGTCCGCACCAATTTGGTAAATCCCGCGTTGGAAATCCGTCCGACCCGGCTGCTTTTTAAAGACGGTGGTGGCCTTGGCTTTCAGGCGCTGAGGCGACTGATACTGGCTGTGTCCGGCCAGTTTTGCCAGCATGGGCTGCACCAGCTGGTACAGGGTCAGCATGGCGGATACCGGATTGCCCGGCAGACCGCAGAACCAGGTGTTGCCGATGGTGCCAAAGGCAAACGGCTTGCCCGGTTTCATCGCAATTTTCCAGAAACCGATTTCGCCTTGCTCATCCAGGATCGTCTTGGTGTAGTCCGCTTCGCCGACACTGACGCCGCCGGAGGTGATCAGCACGTCGGCTTGCGTTGCCTGCTGGAATGCAGCGCGCAGTTTTTCCGGTTCATCCGGGATGATCCCAAGATCCATCACCTCGCAGCCGAATTTCTCCAGCAGGGCACGAATGCCGTAACGGTTACTGTCGTAGATTTGACCGGCTTCAAGTGGCTCGCCAACCGGGCGCAGTTCGTCCCCGGTCGAGAAAAAGGCCACGCACGGACGCTGATAAACGGGCACTGTGGCGATCCCCAGGGATGCCAGCAGCGGCATTTCGCGGGCTGTCAGGCGGTGTCCTTTGGCGACGACCACATCGCCCTGGCAGACATCATCGCCAATCGGGCGGATATTCTGTTGTACTTTCGGTCGGGCCAGGAAGCGGATTTGATCGCCATCGGCTTCGGTTTCTTCTTGCATCACCACAGTGTCGGCCCCGGCAGGAATTTCCGCCCCGGTCATGATGCGTACACACTGGCCTTCGTCGCAACGACCATCGAACGGTGCCCCGGCAAAGGATTTGCCGACTTGAGTCAGGGTGTCGGTATGTTCGAGATCGGCACAGCGTAGGGCATACCCATCCATGGCTGAGTTTGCGAAAGGCGGGACATTGATTGGTGAGCAAATGTCTTCAGCCAGCACCAGTCCAATGGCATCGGCCAGTGCAACCGTGTGGGTTTTCGTTAAGGGTTTGACCTCTGCCAAGATTTTGGTCAGGGCATCTTCTACAGGCATCAGGCCTGGCACATCACAACATCCCATAAAGTGTACCTGTTTGTCGTCAACGGCTTATACATATTTGGCGTGAAAGCCATTATGACAAAAAAACAGAGGGTTCACTAATCTGTCTGTGGCAACCCGGGCAGAATAACTCTTTTGTGATAGAGCGGTCAGTGGGACATCGCGCGAGATAGCACGTGAAGGGTGTGAGCCGGCATGAAGTCTGTGAGAAAGCGAGAAGTTGTGACAGGACGCCGAGGATCCCAGGTCCCGGCTTGACGCTTCCCGGCTTTCGCCGTTGAATCATCACATCGTTTGATATGGATTGTGATGATGCACTTTCAAGATCCCTTGAGTCAGTTTATTCACCATCTTTCGCCGCAGGTGGAAGTGTTCGCCCAGGTCGGTCTGCGCGAGCCGTGGGGGATGGCCGAAACCCAGCTCGATTGCGGGGCGTTTAGTTACCTGCGTTCGGGCCGCTGCGTGGTGGAAGTGGAAGGACAGGCGCCGATCCACCTACGGGCAGGACAACTGATCCTGCTGCCCTATGGCTGTGCGCACCGCATTATGAGTGAGCCCGGTGTGCCTTGCCTGTCGGTCAGCGCGCTGTTTGATGATCAGACGCCGGAAGCGATCCGGCAGATGAACCTTGGCGGGGATGGCGCACCGTGCCAGTTGATGTGCGGCAATATCCGCTTTTCCATGGTGCAGCATTGGGGGCAGGATCCCAAGATTGGCGGGATGCCGAATACCATCGTGGTTGATATTGATCCCGGGGATCGGCTGGAGAATTATCTGACCTGGATTTACCAGGAAAACCTGGAGCGGGACGCCGGACATGATCTGGCCATGAAGCACTTGCTGGAGCTGTTTTTTCTCGAGATGTTACGGGGGCTGAATACTCTGGCCATTAACCCGAGCTGGCTGCGTGCGTTGCACGATCGGCATTTGGCGCCCGTGATTCTGGCGATCCAGAATAATTTTGCCCGGGACTGGACGGTGGAAGAGTTGGCGAGTCTCGCCGCGTTGTCGCGCTCATCGTTTTCCGAACGGTTTAAACGGATCGCCGGGACGACACCGCTTCAGTTCTTACGGCAATGGCGTTGCTTTATCGCTGCCGAACGTTTAGTGACGACTTCTGACTCGGTCCAGCAAATTGCGCAATACTGCGGCTTTCAGTCCAGCGATGTATTGATCCGTAACTTTAAGCAATTTCACCAGACCACACCCAAGCAATACCGGTTGGGCGAACAGGGAAGTCGCACCGAAAAATCGACGATTCTTCCGTTGCTATCGACGATCAATCGCTAACGGCTGCCCGTGTCTTTTCCTTTCTTTATGATGCCCGTAAGTTGCATAAAACGAAGTTGAGAGACCACTTCGTTAAGAGATAATTGCGTTGAAAGACAACCTCGTGAGAGACAAGACGATGTCAGGGAGAGAAGCATGAGTCAGAACAAAACCGTTTTTCTAACCGGGGCGACCGGCAATATCGGCAGTGCCGTGGCCGAAGCGCTGCTGAACCATGGATACCGGGTCCTTGCCTTGTGCCGTTCTTCGGCCAGTGCGCAGCAGGCGGCCGCCGCTGGGTGTTTGCCGGTGAACGGCAACATGGCGGAACCGGAAATCTGGTCGGCGTATCTTGAACAGGTTGATGCCGTGATCCACACCGCCTGCGGCTTTGAGGAAAGCATGGCAGCCGAAGATCGCTGCTTTGTGCAGGCCATAGCCTCACATGCCAAAATGCGGAAAACTCCTTTAATCGCGCTCTATACCAACGGATGCTGGACTTACGGCAACCATGAGCAAGTGATCACCGAACAAGCTGAGCGCCGGTCGATTGAGGCGTTTCAATGGATGAATGACAACGGGACATGGCTGGCAGCGCAGCCGAATGTCGATCTGCGGATTGTCACTCCGGCCAATGTGATTCGCGCCGAAGAGCAATATGTTCCGCCCATTATGCTGATGGAGCTGGAACGCAACGGGCAGCCGACGGTCCCTACGTCGCTGTCACTGACCTGGTCGCTGGTGGAGCGGCAAAATCTGGCTGAATTGTATCGGCTGGTGCTGGAAAAAGGTGCGCCAGGGGAAGAATATATCGGCGTCGGCGATCCGGCGGTGAGTGTGGAAACCCTGGCTCAATCGCTCGCGGCAGGACCCATTTTGACCCATGCCGATGAACAGTGGCGTGCGATTTATGGGGACTGGACCGAGGGATATGGATTAAAGCAGGTTTTTTCCAGCCAAAAGGCAGAAGCGACACTGGGCTGGATACCCAAACGGATTTATACCGACCGGGAGGCGTTCGCATGATCACGCCAATCATCATTCTCCTGCTGCTGACCGGCCCGATGCTGATTGCCGGGTTGCTGGGGCGGAGACAACCTCAGGGACAGCACCCGGTTCAGCCGTCGGCTCAGAGCCTTGCCTTGGTCCGGCAACAGCAGGCCTTTTGGGGGTTAAGCCTGGCTTTTATCTTTTTTGCCATCGGTCACGGGGTGGAAACACAAGGCATGGTTGCGATGCTGCCCCCCTGGTTGCCGATGCGACTTGAACTGGTGTATGCCACGGGACTCCTGGAGCTGGTCATCGCGGCCGGGTTATTGATCCCGAGATTTCGGATCCGGACAGCGCAACTGGCGATTGGGGTGTTTGTGATCTTTTTCCCTGCCAACATCTATGCGGCAATGCATCAGGTCGGATTAGGCGGCCATCAGTGGGGGCCCGTCTACTTACTGATCCGCGCGCCCCTGCAGTGTATTTTGATTGCCTGGGCTTATTATTTCTGCCTGAAGCCGATTCCGGTACGAGAAAAGAGAAAACATTCATATTAATGTGGGCTTGTCTGATTTCCCCTTTGTACTGGCGCGATCCGCTATCTTCTCCCCATCAACAGGAGGGAAATAAATGCTCAGGCTGGTGCCGCACGGGCCCGGAATAGCCATTTCGCAATTACGTAGTGTATTTTGCGGCGATTACAGGTATCCTTCGGGCTTGATTATCGCTGGCTGCTGATATTTAGGCACTGATACTGCATTACGCCTGGGCCAGTTGGAGGGGAAAGAATGACGGCATTAAGTGAATCTGCATTAAAAGTGCGTAACGCACTGGAAGCGCGCGGGCTTGAAACACCGATGACCGACCGGGTGGTCAGCCGCGAAGAAAAGAAAGAGCAAATTGAATACCATATGCGTGAAATCCTCGGGCTACTGTCGCTGGATTTGACCGATGACAGCTTGATGGAAACGCCGCATCGAATTGCAAAAATGTATGTGGATGAAATCTTCTCCGGTCTGGATTACGCAAACTTTCCGAAGATCACCGTCATTGAAAACAAGATGAACTGTGATGAAATGGTTCGTGTTAAAGATATCACCCTCACCAGTACTTGTGAGCATCACCTGGTGACGATCGACGGTAAAGCAACCGTAGCGTATATCCCACGCGGCAAAATTATCGGCTTGTCCAAAATTAACCGGATTGTCCGCTTCTTCGCGCAGCGCCCGCAGGTGCAGGAGCGCATGACGCAGCAGATCCTGGTGGCTCTGCAAACGTTGCTGGAAAGCGACGATGTTGCCGTCACGATGGACGCGACACATTACTGCGTGAAAGCGCGTGGGGTGATGGATGCGACCAGCACAACGACGACAACAGCCCTAGGCGGTATTTTCAAGCGCAACCCGGCAACCCGTGCGGAGTTTCTGAACGGATTGCGTTAATAGAATTTTTTGTAATTTGAAAGGCCGGCTGATATATCAGCCGGCCTTTTTTATTTTCTGACGCGATAATTCATCCGGCCAGTGAATACCGATGGGTAAACCAAATCAACGACCCGTGTTTAGTAAAAAAGTATGAAATAATTTCTGGGTTGACGAAGAGGTATATATTTTCGGTTATTTGAAAACAGGGGTTTAAAAGTATTTTTGGTATTTATTTGTCATATTGTTACTTTGTTGACTAAATATTAAATATCGCTTGGTTAATGAAGGATATTTAATCAGGCGATATGAAAATAATAGCCATCATGGATTGAGAGCATTAATAGTCTTCTTCCTTAATAAGGATTGTTAATAATGTTCGAAGTTAGCCGTACCTTGTATGTCGCGTTGAAATTCGGAGTCATTTCTTCTATTTCAGCAGCCGTTGCACTCTCTTCCGGCACCGTGCAGGCTGAAGCACGGTTAGGCCTGGAGCCGCTGGCAAGCTATCAGCCGGTCAGTCAGCGAAGTTTATGCCCGCATCGCTCAGAGAAGGTCTGCTTCCCCGGCTTATTGGAGCAGGTGTATGCAGCCAATAATTATTATCCGATTTGGATTAATCAGACGTTGCGCGATGAGTTATTTCTGCAATTAAAGTCCCTGGCTTATGCCGAGTTAGTTCCCGGGTTAACGTTGCGGATCACTGAGCTGGAGAAGCTGAAACACGAGCGGGATCAACGTGCTTTCGATATTCTGGCCACGGATACTTTTTTAGTCTATAAATCCGCAATTCAACAAGTCGAGGCAAAGCCCAGCCGGTTATTTGTTCACCAGAGTTTTCCTTTTATGGCTCAACCGGTTGAAGCATCCACGTTGTCTCAACTGTCACTGAAATTGGCCGATGAGCTGTATCAGCTGCGTCCTCAGGTCAAGCAGCTGGCAAGCGCTGTCGCGCTGGCCGAAAAGTTCCATGCTCTCCCGCCTCATGAACTGGCATTCTCACGCCGGGGATTCATTAAGGAACATCAGGTGATCCCGAATGGGCATCAGCTGTTGGATGTCTTGTTGCAGTATGGGGATATCAGCCAGCTTGATTATAAGTTGCTGGAGGAGCAGGACACGATCACCAACAGTGGTGAGATGCATCATGCGATTCAGGCCTTTCAGCGCCGCAATGGGTTGGTCGATGATGGGATCATCGGCCCGTCGACCGCACACCAGCTGACGCTGCCCTACACGGAGGTGGCACGGGTGATTGCGCTGAATCTGCAACGCAGCCGCTTTGGTTCGCAAAGTACAGATCGGCCGCGTATTGAGGTCAATATCCCTGATTATATGCTGCGGGTCACCCGAGATGACCAGTTACTGTTCGAGTCGAAAGTAATTGTCGGGCGCAGTAGTCGGCCCACGTATCTTTTTTCTTCCTCGCTCAACACCATGGTGGTGAATCCGTACTGGAATGTGCCGACGACGATTAAGCAGGAAGACGTGATCCCGAGCGTGAAAGTCTCGCCGAGTTATCTGACCGAGCGGAATATACGGATTGTCCGGAGCTGGCGTGATCGTAGTGAAATTGCGCCGGAACAAATTGAATGGAGTACGGTAGATCCGGACACTTTCCCGTATGAGTTTCAGCAGGGACCGGGACCGAGAAACGCCCTGGGCCGGGTGAAGTTCCTGATGCCTAATGACTATTCGGTCTTCCTGCACGACACCCCGGCGCGTGGTTTGTTCCAGAAGCAAAAACGCAGCTTCAGCTCGGGGTGTGTTCGGGTCGAAAAAGCCGATGAGCTGGCCGAATTTCTGCTCGATTACCAGGCGCGTCCGGGGATTCCGCCTTATCGGACGATGGTTCGTGACGAAGCGCAGGATACGATTAGCCTGGCAAAGCGGGTCGATGTGGACTTCACCTATGTGACGGCCTGGCTGGACGATCATCAGCAATTGCAAATGCGAGAAGATATCTACGGCTACGACCGGCCGGGTGTCAAACCAGTTGAGCCGCAATATATTACCCTGAAAGATTTCAGTTACTGAGTCATTGCAAGCCACCAATTGCCCGGTCCGGATCAAACTGGATCGGGTCTTTTTGCGTTTGGGGATGAATTTTTTGTGTCAGCGAGCGGGGATCATCAATTGTTCACAGGATGGATTTAAATTAGCAGCTCTAATTTGGTCTATACCAAGGTGAAGCATGCACAAAAATCATCAGGCATTCCAGCCGTACTGGTTTGCCCAGGCGATGAAAGCGGAATCGCCGACGACGGCAAAAGTCCTCACACACGATATTCAAACCGATGTCTGTATTGTCGGCGGGGGCTTTACCGGGCTCTGGACGGCAATCAATCTGAAGCAACAGCAACCGTCGCTGGATGTGGTGGTAATCGAAAAGGGGCTCTGCGGCAGCGGGGCATCGGGCAGGAACGGTGGTTGTATGCTGACCTGGTCGACCAAGTACCTGTCGATGAAAAAACTCTTCGGTGAGGAAGAAGCGGTCCGGTTGGTTAAGGCGTCTGAGCAGGCGGTTTATGAGATTGAATCCTTTTGTCACACGCATGGGATTGATGCCCAGCTCAGGCGTCACGGCGCGCTGTATACCGCCACTAATGCCGCGCAGGAAGGCAGTCTGGATCCGGTGTTGCAGGCGTTGGATGCACAGGAAATCAATAGCTGGCAGCAATGGGAAGCCGAGCAGGTGCAGCAGGCTGCGGGCTCAACGTTGCACCGGGAAGGGTTCTTTTCTCCGGCTGCCGGCAGTGTGCAACCGGCGCTGCTGGCACGGGGCCTGAAGCGGGTGGCGGAACAATTGGGGGTGACTGTGTATGAGCATACCCCGATGGAAGATATCAATACCGATGCGCCGATTACCATTACGACACCGCAGGCTGATATTTTTGCCGGAAAGGTGGTATTGGCGCTCAACGCCTGGATGGTGGAGAAGTTTCCCGAATTTCGCCGCAGTATCGTGCTGGTGTCTTCCGATATGGCGATCACCAAGCCGATCCCGGACAAGCTGGCGCAGCTCGGCCTGGCTGATGGCAAGGCGGTCGTGGATTCGCGGATTTTCGTCCATTACTACCGCACGACGCCGGATGGCCGCTTGATGCTGGGTAAGGGCGGGAATCATTTCTCATTTGCCAACCGGGTGAGCCCGTTGTTTGATCAGCCGAGCCGTTATCAGTTGCTGTTGCGCCGGGCCTTTGCCGGGTTCTTTCCATCGTTGGCGGATGAGCCGTTTGCGACGACCTGGACCGGGGCTTCGGATCGTTCTGTGACCGGGTTGCCGTTCTTTGGTCATCTCAAGCAGAACGAGAATATCGTCTATGGTCTGGGCTACTCCGGCAACGGGGTGGCGCAGACCTGGATTGGCGGCCAGATCCTGGCGTCTCTGGTGCTGGAGCAGGACAACGCCTGGCGTCGCTGCGGGTTAGTCTCCGGACCGAAAGGCTATTTCCCGCCGGAGCCGGTGCGCTGGAGTGGGGCAATGCTGGTCCGAAATGCCATCCGTCGCAAAGAAGCCGCCGAGGATGCCGGTCTGAAGCCGAACTGGCTGGATCGGCAATTGGCAAAATTTGCCAATGCCGCCGGGAAGGCGGATAAAGGCTAATCACGCCCAGTTATTCGGCATTTCAGCACTGCGTTTTCGATTTGAAAAAACCGCCAATTGTTTAAGATTGGCGGTTTTTTGTTGTGGGCTCTGGGTTGCTGGGTTGCTGAGTTACTGATTAGCGGTGGGGCTAGGTCAGCGTGGCCAGCGATTCGATGCAGATCGCATCATGGCGCCAGTATTCGAGGTCGCAGTCAATCAGATTATTGTGCTGATCATAGTTCAGGCGCTCGACAAACATGGCCGGGCTGCCGGATGTGGCGCGCAACGCCTGAGCCGTATCTCCCAACAGGGAGGAGGTACTGACCCGGTAGCGGGTTTTCGAGTAAATCACGTTGTACTGCTCGCGATAGGTGGTGGTCAGCGAGTTGGTGACGTCATGATCCAGCAGGTTCGGAAAATACTGGGGCAGAACGAAGTTGGTCACCACGACAACCGGGCGCTCATCCAAAAAACGCAGGCGATCGATCCGGTACACTTCCGTCAGCGGCGGCAGTTGCAGCAGGGAGGCTGCCCGGCGGTTGGCCGGAACCCGTTTGGCCGAGAGGAGCTGGGAGCGCGCAACCCGGCCTTGCTCTCTCGCCATGGCCGGAAAGTTCGTGGTGTAGGTGGGATCGTATTTTAAAGGCTCCGGGGAGACAAACCAGCCGCGGCGATCTTCGCGATACAGCTTGCCTTCCGCTTCCAGCAAGGCCAAAGACTCCCGCAGGGTTACCCGCGTGGTATTAAAAGATTCGGCCAGTTTACGTTCGGCCGGCAGTTTATTGCCTGCAATCAGAAGTCCGGCATCAATCTGCTCGTTGATGGCTTCCATGATTTTTAAATATTGCACGATCTACCTTTCATTCATGTCATGCGCGGTGCGCTTGGGCATTATATCAACTTTCGGCCCGGGGCATACGGTATCGCCGCGGCGGTGCTGAAGATAACGTATCGCGTTTCAGTGATTTATTATAAAAATACCAAGCTGATTTTTGGGGCCGCACAAGCAGTTTCCCCTATCTTCAGCTTGGTATTTCTTGTTAAAGCAGCCTATCTGTTTTCTATGACCATTCAATGAACAGGGGCATTGAATGGGATTGTATGTCCCTGATTCGGGTCAGCGTTTTCGCCAGGCCTGGGTCGAGCGTTCAATCAGGCGTCCTGCACCCACATGGGCCAGTTTCACCCCGGCTGCGGTGAGCAGGATCATGACCGCCATTGCTGCCGCCGGGCCGGTTTGTCCGGCGTCGTCCATGTTCAGGACAGACACGGAAGCCGGCATGGTATCGGTGGCGTACAGGAACACGATGGCTGAGGTGGTGGTCATGGCGTTAACGAACAGGTACACCGCGATCTCCAGAATGGCCGGCGTACAGACCGGAACCGTCACTTTGAGAAACACTTTGTATTGCGGCATTTTGATCGAGGCTGAGATCGCCTCCACTTCCGCCGGCAACTGTTTCAGCGCGGTCAGGGCGGTCATATGGCCGACTGTGTAGTAGTGGATCACAGTGTTGATCACCAGAATCGTCATAGTGCCGTACAGCACCGACATCGGGTTGGCATGGTGGTTAAAGAAGAAAATATATCCCAACCCCAAGACCATGCCGGGAACGGCCATCGGCACAATCGCAATCATTTGCAGCAGGCTCCGGAGCGGGCCGAAGCTCCGGCCTTTTTCGATACAGTAAGCACCGATAAAAATCACTACGGTGCCGATCACGGCCACCAGGCTGGCCAGCTGAATCGAGTTGAAGTAAGGGGCCCAGCCGTAAGTGCTGAACTCGGCAAAGTTGTAGTTGTTCAGGCTCAGGGTCAGATTCCACGGCCAGAACGTGACCAGCGAGCCGTAAACCGCCATCCCGATCACCGCCAGAATAGCCACCGAGATCCCGGCACAGAATAGAAAACACAATCCATCCCGGATTTTGTGCGGGCTCGGGGTGTAGGCCACGGAGCGGGAATCAAACAGCCCTTGTTGTTTCTTCTGAACCCAGCGATCGGCAGCGAACGCCAGCAGGGCAGGGAGCAGCAGGATCACACTGGTGACTGCACCCATTGAGAAGTTCTGTTGTCCAACCACCTGTTTGAAAATGTCGGTTGCCAGCACATTGTATTGCCCGCCGATGACCTTCGGCACCCCGAAGTCACACACCACCAGGGTGAAGACCACGATCAGCGCACTGATCAGGCCGTATTTCGCCGCAGGCAGGGTGACGATGAAGAAGGTTTTCACCGGCGAGGTATTGAGTGCCCGGGCGGCTTCGTACAGGCGCGCATCGGAGGTTTTCAGCGAGGTGGTGAGGATCATTACCGCGTGCGGAAATGTCCAGAAAACTAAGCCCAGGGCAATCCCGATTGGGCCGTAGATGGAATAACCCATCAGCCAGTCTTTGGCGATCCCCTGATTGCCGAACAGGTAGATCAGACTGATTGCCGGTAATAGCGACGGGGCCAGAATCGGGGCTGCGCCGATGACGGTAAACAATCCTTTAAACGGCATACAGCTGCGGGTCAGGGCGAAGGCATAGCCGAACGCGAGCAGGCCGACAGCCAGGGTGACGATAAACCCAATCCCCAGCGTGTTTTGCAGCGATAACCACAGGGCGGGTGAAGTAAAATATTCGGCAAAATTGGCCAGTCCGACGAAATTTCCGTCGCGGTCGAGAACACTTTTTTGCAGCATGGCTCCGAGAGGCGCCAGCACGAAAAGCGCCAGGATGATCGCAACCCCGCCGAGTACGATCGCCAGGATAAGGTTGTCACGGCTAAAGGTGTTGCGGATCTGATGGAGCCGCGGCTTGCTGCGCGTCTGAGTATGGCTCATGGATGGCTCACGGGTCATTGGGGGTATTTTGGTTGTCGTCATGACTGCCCCGCCTGAAAGATGTGTGTGTGCTTTTTCGAGAGGTTCACCCGGTGGAAATGTCCGCGTTGCAGGGCCAGACGGCGAAGTTCGCGGATCGGCACATCGACCCGAAGTGTCGGCGCATGGTGCTCCCCCTGCAATTTACATTCGGCGCGAACAAAGGTGCCCTGAAATTCGAGATCCTCGATCATTACCGGAAAACTGGCCTCGCTGGACTCACCGATATCCGCAAAATGCAGATCTTCCGGGCGCAGGCCGAGCTCAAATGTCTCGCCGCGCTTGAGGTAGTCGGCCGGTTTTGGCAACAGGGTTTCACCAATGCGGATTTGGGTATTGCTGACGACGGAGCCGGTGATGAAGTTCATGTTCCCGACAAAGTCAGCGACAAAGCGCGATGCCGGTTGTTGGTAAATTTCTTCCGGAGTGCCGACCTGCTCGATACAACCATGGTTCATCACCACAATGCGGTCGGCCATCGCCAGGGCTTCTTCCTGATCGTGGGTCACCATGATGGTAGTGATCCCCAGCTGGCGCTGCAAGCGACGGATTTCTTCCCGCAGGTGGCCGCGTACTTTTGCATCCAATGCCGACAAAGGTTCATCAAGCAGTAACAATCCTGGGGATAATGAAAGGGCACGGGCCAGCGCGATACGTTGCTGCTGGCCACCGGAGAGCTGGTTGGGAAACTTCACCCCGGCATCCGGCAGTCCGATGAGGTTGAGCCAGTGGTTGACGGTATCATCCACTGCTTTGATGCTTTTGCCTTGGTTTCGCAGTCCCAGGCCGATATTTTCTGCAACCGTCAGGTTCGGAAACAGGGCGTAGGACTGAAAGACAATGCCGAAATCACGCTTTTCCGGTGGCAGAAAGGTGGTGTCCTGACCGTTTTGGGTGATGGTGCCGGAAGAAGCGAGATCCAAACCGGCGATGGCCCGGAGCAAGGTGGTTTTTCCGCATCCGGAAGGGCCGAGGAAACAGATGAACTCGCCTTGATGAATGTCGAGAGAAATGTCGGTCAGCGCAGTAAACTGACCGTACTGTTTGCTGAGATGTTCAATCTTCAGATAAGTCTTCATGTGTGTGCTCGATTATTTGGTATATACCAAACATACGCGCCGACAGTTACACTTCAATGACATCCGTTTGACGAAAAAAAGACAGATCCGGTGGTAAATTTCTGTCATCGGGTCAATACTTAACTCTAGCTGAATGAACTTTTTTTACTTGGCGTGAAAAAAGATTATTGAATAGAGAGCCGCGTTTTAATCCATTCAATTTGCTACTATCCACGTGAGCTTAATCTAATAAGGAATAAGTGATGGAAAGGAAAATGCTGATTCGAAATATTTCGTATATGGAACGTGAGTTGTCGGAAATGAAGAAGGAACTGGCGGTACTGGATGCGAGGTGGGAGCAGCAAGAGCAACCGGTGCTGCCCGAAAACGAAGAGGCGATTCTGCAAGAAAAACAGCACTAGCGAATTGCAGAAGACTGATCAATCTGAATCAAATTTGGGGTCTTTTTCTTTCAAAATTTACCCTGACATCCTCCCAGATTGAGATACAAAAAGAGTGATGGCGGCTCACCATCACTCTTTCTTGTTTTCTTGCGCTCATTTCACTCAGGTTCTGCTGACGCTTACGAGCGCGGCTCAGATTTGGCGTCAAACTTGGCAGACCAGGTTTTCAGCACGTCCTGACGACTGACCGCCATTTTCGAGAAATCCATTTTCACCATCGCACTTTCGACATCCGGATAGTTTTTCACCGGCTTGTTGACCGCTTTGTGGCCGACCACCGGGTAGAAGGCGTTGTACAAATGATTGGCTTCTTTCGACAGGGACCAGTCAACCAGGCGCTTCGCCGCATCCGATTGGGTGTTCACCAGACCGACCGCTTCAGATTCCCAGCCCACACCGCCTGTCGGCATGATGATATCAATCGGCGCGCCCTGGGTTTTCAGTTTCGCGCCACGGATCGCCATGGAAATACCAATCGCCACTTCACCCATGCCGGCCTGAACACAAGGCTTGGAGCCCGAGTGAGTATAGTGGGCAATATTCTTATCCAGTTTTTCCATGTAGTCCCAGGCCGCATCGTCACCCATGGACTGCATCCAGGCGGAAACCTGCATATAGCCGGTGCCGGAAGAGGCCGGGTTCGGCATTGCGATATGGCCTTTATAGACAGGTTTCAGCAGATCCTGCCAGCTTTCCGGTTTCGGCAGCCCCTGTGCTTTGGCAACCATTTCGTTAAAGCAGACCGCGTTGAAGAAGGCGTCGTTGCCGAACCAGGCTTTGTCTTGCTCCGGGTCAATCAGATTCGGGCGGATTTGATCCAGACCGGCTGGTGTATAAGGCTTCAGGATCCCTTCATCTTTCAGCAGAGCCATTGAAGAGCCAGCCAGGCCCCAGACCACATCGGCGCGCGGGTTGGCTTTTTCAGCCAACAGTTTGGCGGTCATGATCCCGGTTGAATCACGAACCCATTTGATTTTGATATCCGGATTGGCTTTTTCAAATCCATTTTTGAACTTGGCCAGCATGTCTGTTTCGTAGGCGGTGTAAACCGTCAGTTCCTCAGCGGCAAACGCCGAGGTCGCAGATAGGGCGGCAATCGCAGTCAGAGGCGCAATCATCCAATGGTGCTTCATTGTTCATTCTCCATGAGTATTTTGGTATGTACCAGATTAGTTCGACACGGAAGATGCTAGGGAGCAAATATGACAATTCAATGATTTCCAGATGTCAGTTTGCTAACAGTTATGTGAGTTGTTAATTGCAACATGTTCCTCAAATTTCGATCATTCACTGCTGTTTATGAAAGTTTTATTAAGTCTATGGTAGGGGGATTTACATCAATTCGCCTGGCTCGCTATAGTTTTCATCAAATTGGTATAGTCCAGAATGGGAATCAAGAGATGGAAACTGTAGAAAATCAATACTTGCTGCTAACCCCGGGTCCGTTATCAACCAGCCGTACCGTGCGCGAGGCGATGCTGAAAGACTGGTGTACCTGGGATGATGACTATAACAAGGGCATCGTTGAGGTGATTCGCCAACAATTGGTTGCCTTGGCGACAGCTCAGGATGGCTATACCTGCGTGCTGATGCAGGGCAGCGGTACCGCCTCGGTGGAAGCGACGATCGGCTCGGTGATCCCGGCCGATGGCAAATTGCTGGTGATCAACAATGGGGCCTACGGCGAGCGGATCGGACAGATTGCCCAATACCTGAATATTGCGCACCATATTGTTGAGCTGGGTGAAGTGGCGCAACCGGACATGCAGGCGCTGGAGAATATTCTGGCCGAAGACCCGGCCATTACCCACGTGGCCATGGTGCATTGCGAAACCACGACGGGCATGCTGAACCCGGTCGCACCGGTGTGTGAGTTGGTGAAAGCGCACGGCAAAGTGATGATCCTCGATGCGATGTCCAGCTTTGGCGGGATCCCGCTGGATGTTGGTGCGCTGGGGATCGACTTTCTGATCAGCTCCGCCAACAAATGCATCCAGGGCGTCCCGGGATTTGGTTTTGTCCTGGCCAAACAAGCGGAGCTGGAACAATGTCAGGACCGTGCCCGTTCGCTGACGCTGGATCTGTATGAACAGTGGCAGTGCATGGAAAAAAATCACGGAAAATGGCGCTTTACATCACCAACCCATACCGTGCGTGCTTTCTATCAGGCGTTGCAGGAACTGCTGGCGGAAGGGGGCGTGGAAGCCCGTTATGCGCGCTATCTCAGCAATCAGCAAATCCTGGTTGATGGGATGGAACGCCTGGGTTTCCGCTGTCTGCTGGATAAATCGCTTCACTCACCGATTATTACGTCGTTCTATTCACCGGCGCATCCGGACTATGACTTCAAAACCTTTTATCACCTGCTGAAAGAAAAGGGTTTCGTGATTTATCCGGGGAAAGTCTCCAATGCAGACTGCTTCCGCATCGGCAATATCGGCGAAGTCTACAACCAGGATATCCATCGCCTGATTGACGCCATTGGTACTGCCATGTACTGGCAACATGACGTTGAAAACAGCACCCCAGCCGGGACGCAGGAGCCTCAGGCATGAGTTTTTTGCCGATGAACGAGCCCGACCATTCGGGCTTGTCCGAGCAATCCCTGCGCAGCGAAGGGGATACCAATACCTCCCCGGCGCGCGCGGCCTGGAACCAGACCATTGCTGATGAAAACACCCGTGCCATGCTGGCTGAGGACAGCCGTTATTTTCTCCACCAAGCAATGTCGACCCCTTGTCTGGATGCGCTGGTGGGCGCGCAGGGGATCTATCTCGAAGATGCGGCGGGTAAGCGCTACATGGATTTTCATGGCAACAATGTGCATCAACTGGGCTATGGTCATCCGTATGTGATTGAACGGGTGCAGCAACAGTTGGCCACTTTGCCCTTTGCACCTCGGCGCTTTACCAATCAGACGGCGATCGACTGTGCCCGCCGATTAACGGAAATCGCCGGAGGTGAGTTGAACCGGGTGTTGTTTGCTCCGGGAGGAACCTCAGTGATCGGCATGGCGCTCAAGCTGGCGCGTTTTGTTACCGGCAATGCCAAGGTGGTGTCGCTGTGGGATTCGTTTCATGGCGCATCGATGGATGCGATTTCGGTTGGCGGCGAAGCCTGTTTCCGTGAGGGGATGGGGCCGTTGATGGCCGGGGTGGAGCGGATCCCACCGGCTGTCAGCTATCGCGGAGCCTTGCCCTCCCCGGACGGCAGCGATGTTCACTACGCCGACTACCTTGAGTATGTGATTGAAAAAGAAGGCGGGATCGGCGCGTTTATCGCCGAAGGTATTCGCAATACCGATGTTCAGGTGCCTAGCCGGGCTTATTGGCAGCGGGTACGGGAGATTTGCGATCGGCACAAGGTGTTGCTGATCATGGATGATATTCCCAACGGCATGGGACGCACCGGCCATTGGTTTACCCACCAGGCGTTCGGTATTGAGCCCGATATTCTGTGTATCGGTAAAGGCCTGGGCGGCGGAATCGTTCCGTTGGCTGCGCTGCTGACCAAAGATCGATACAACACCGCTTCACAGGTTTCCCTCGGACATTACACCCACGAGAAAAGCCCGGTTTGTTGCGCTGCCGCGCTGGCGACGATTGAGGTGATTGAGCAGGAATGCCTGCTCGATAAGGTCAAAACCGATGAGATGTATGTCCGCGAGCGGTTGATGCACATGCAAGAGAAATTCTCCCTGATCGGTGATGTGCGTGGCATGGGTTTGCTTTGGGGCATTGAGTTGGTCACCGATCGGGACACAAAAGTACGTGCCTTCGCGGCTGCCGAGCAGGTGATGTATCGCTGTCTGGCGCTGGGGCTGAGCTTTAAGGTGTCACAGGGTAACGTCTTGCAGCTAAGTCCTCCCCTGATTATCAGTCGCGACGCCCTTGCCCGGGCGTTGGATATCGTCGAGCAGGTAATTGGCGAAGTCGACGCTGCCGGCAATTAATTCGATTCACAATAACGATTCATCAGGTGTGCCTGGAGACGCAGGACATCTTTACCAAGAATGAGGAAACATCAGGATGCAACATTTACAAGCGGTTATGTTTGACTGGGCGGGCACTGTGGTTGATTTCGGCTCGTTTGCCCCGACCACTATTTTTGTTGAAGCATTCAAGCGCGAATATGACTTTGCGATCAGCCTGGCAGAAGCCCGGGTTCCGATGGGACTGGGCAAGTGGGATCACATCAAAGCCGTGGGTGAGCTGCCGGAAGTGGCGGCGCGCTGGGAAGCCAGGTTTGGCCGCCCGATGCAACACGAAGATATTGACAAAATTTATCAGACCTTCATGCCACTGCAGGTGAAGAAAGTCGGCGAGCATGCGGATTTGATCCCAGGTGCCAAAGCTGTGATTGATGGCTTACGTGAGCAAGGGCTGAAAATCGGCTCATGTACCGGTTATCCGCGTGTGGTGCTCGATGCGTTGCTCCCGGCGGCCAAAGCCAATGGCTATAGCCCGGATTGCGCGGTTGCAACCGATGATCTGAAAGCAGGCGGCCGCCCGGCGCCTTATATGTTGTTGCAAAACATGCTGGAACTTGCGGTCAGTGACGTCAAAGCCTGCGTGAAAGTCGATGACTCGGTGCCGGGGATCACGGAAGGGCTGAATGCCGGGATGTGGACGGTTGCTTTGCTGTTGTCCGGTAACGAAGCGGGCCTGACCCAGGCTGAGTTTGAAGTGGCGGATGAAGCGACGCTGGCGGCTGCCCGGGTGAAGGCACAAGATGCCTTTGCTCACTCAGGTGCCCATTACCAGATTGATACCATTGCGGATCTGCCATCAGTCATTGCCGATATTGAGCAACGTCTGGCAAACGGTGAGCGCCCGTAAAAGACCTGTGATTTCATCTCAATACTGAGCATTCGTGTCTAAACTCAAAAAGCCTTTGCATGATGATGGTGCAAAGGCTTTTTTGTTTTCTGGCCGGGACGGATGAAGTTGGTGCATCTGCGCGGGGCTGCACCTGTTTGGTGCGCTGCGGGGGCTGGATTTCGATATGAAGCCTGACAGGACAGGCATCGGTCGAGCTGGCCCGATAATTGCCTAGGATAATTGCTTAGATTGACAGAAGCTAACATGACAGGCACTGGCACGATCTATGCCGGATACTGCGGGCTGTCAGGCCATGGTTGAAACACGGAACACTGATTAATGATACAGGGGATGTCTGATGAAAGATGAAACAATTACGGTCATTCTGGCGGGCGGAGAAGGGAAGCGTTTGTCACCGCTGACGGATAACCGGGCAAAACCGGCAGTTCCGTTCGGCGGCAAATATCGCATTATCGATTTCACCCTGACCAACTGTCTGCACTCCGGGTTACGGCAAATTCTGGTTCTGACTCAGTATAAGTCCCACTCGTTGCAGAAGCATTTGCGCGATGGTTGGTCGGTCTTTAATCCGGAACTGGGGGAATACATCACCGCTGTTCCGCCGCAGATGCGCACCGGGGCGAGTTGGTATCAGGGCACGGCCGATGCGATTTATCAGAACCTGTATTTGTTGTCGCGCAGCAGCGCGAAGTATGTGGTGGTGCTCTCCGGCGATCATATTTACCGAATGGACTATGCGCCGATGCTCAAGCACCACAAAGAGACGCAGGCCGGCCTGACGGTGGCGTGTATGGAAGTTCCCTGTGAAGATGCTGGTGCATTTGGCGTCATGGAAGTGAACACCCAGAATCAGGTGATTGCGTTTCAAGAAAAGCCGCAGAAGCCCGCTTCTATCCCCAGCAAACCGCAATCGAGTCTGGTCTCGATGGGCATTTATATCTTCTCGATGGAGACCCTGGTCGAGGTGCTGGAGCGGGATGCTGCTAATACGCAGTCCAGTCACGATTTTGGCAACGATATTATTCCCGGCTTGATCGACTCTGAACGTGTCTACGCCTATCAGTTTGGCGGCGTAGAGGGGCGGGTGAGCCAGGATGCGTACTGGCGTGATGTCGGGACCCTTGATGCGTTTTACCAGGCCAATATGGATTTGCTGGCGGTACAGCCGCCGTTAGATATTTATCAGCCAGAATGGCCGATACGGACTTATGAGCCACAGTTGCCGCCGGCCAGAACGGTGTCGTCCGCCACCGGCAATGAAGGGATCTTCATCAACTCGATGATTTCTGATGGCGTGGTCATCGCCGGAGGATCGGCGCAAAATTCAGTGCTGTTTCCGCGGGTCTCGGTAAAAAATGCTGCGGTGGTGATCAACAGTATTTTATTTGAAGGGGTCACGGTCGAAGAAGATGCCCATCTGGAAAATTGTATTGTCGATAAACATGTCACCATTCCCGCCGGGACCGTGATTGGAGTGAACAAGAAGCAGGATGCGGCGCGGTTTCAGATCTCAGAACAGGGCGTGGTCGTGATCCCGTCATCCTATCAATTTCCCGAAGCGGAGAAGACGAAGTAATGATGCCTGAGAGGTATCTTTGGCTGCGGGTTTGCTCGAAAAAGGTGATGAATTTCATCGGGTAAACGGGCGTGATACAGGTCTTGTTTTATACAAACTCTTTTGCGGATAGGGGGTGTTTGTGGTTTTATTCAGCGCAAACAGCGCCGAAAAAACATAAGTTAAATCAATATGAATGGGGTAAATCTTTTGTTTTTACGGTTTTGTTGATGTTAATCAATTGTGTGGTAAATATTTTGTGTTTGGTTTTCTTGGTCCAAAAGTAAGATCGACCGCAAATTTTCTAAAATTCATGATTCCTCAGCATCAAGTAAAACGTATAGTTGGGAAGTGTTCTTTAAGTATAAAGCAGACGGCAACCGACCAATCGAGATATTGAATCCTGTCAGTGTGTCGAGGTCATGTTTCTTTAGGGATGGTTATGGATACACCAATTGAAATCTCAAAAGACAGTGGCGTCGTGTTTAATTACACATCGTTTTTATCTGCCTCCTGTCAATACCGGTTGACATTTATTGATGCACTGAAAGCATTGATTCCATCATTGACGGTATCCTGGACCTCTGCGCTTCCCGAGGGGCTGTCAGAGTCAGAAAAACTTCAAGCGCAGGCACTGAAGGTGCTTTCCACTAGTACCAGCGATACCAATAATTTGATCCGCCTAATTCGCCTGGCTCGGCAGGAGCGGATTCAGGAATTGTTGATCACCCTGCCATACGCGCTCGACAGCGATCAGCTCGATTACATTGAAGAAAGAGCAGAATGCAAGATCATTCTGGCTTCAGAGAGTGGGGAATTGCTGCGCGCCATGCTCGTCGAGCAATAAGGCTTTGAGACTACGGATGTCGCGTCAAACCTGAAAACAAGCCAGCCGAATTGACGGCTGGCTTGTTTGCATCTACGCGTTGGGTATTCAAGTGCTTGGGTATCCATGAGCTTGGATATCCATGAGCTCAGGTATTATATGCCCTGATAGAGCAATAGCACGGCACACCCGGCTGCGATGGTGAGCACACCCGCAGCTGCTTTTTCTTTCCCGTTGAATAGCACCACGTTCTGTTCCCGCTTGGCTCGGATATAAAAATAGAGCCCTGGCAGATACAGTAGTGCTGAAAGTAAGAGATAGTTCAATCCGGAGGCATAGAGTAGCCAGGTGCCGTACAGGGTTGCGCCCAACCCGACCCAGAGCAGCGCTCCGCGCTCGCCTTGTTGGATCGCCAGCTTCAGGGTGTAGGCACCAACCAGGAAGTAAGGGACCAGGATCATCTCGGAAGCAATGACCAACAGCATGTCGTATGTACTTCCCGCGAAGACCACAAAAATGAGCGCGATCTGAACGCTGCAGTTGGTCAGCAGGAGTGATGTCACCGGGCTGCCGGCCTGGTTTTCACGACGAAATGCACGCGGGAACATGCGATCGCGTGCGGCCAGGTACGGCGCTTCAGACGCCAGAACGGTCCAACTCAGAAAAGCACCGCAGACCGAAATAATTAACCCGCAACCAATCAGCACAGCGCCCCAAGGGCCGAGAATTTCAGTTAGGACTCGTGCCATGGATGGGTTCTGGTATGTTGCGAGCGTCTGGGTGGAGATGACGCCCATGGAAAGCAGCGTGACCAGTACATAAATCGTCAGGGCGGTCAGCAATCCCAAAATGGTTGCCCGGCCGATATCTTTGCGATGTTTCGCATGGCTGGACACCACGACGGCGCCTTCGATCCCGATAAAGACCCAGACGGTGATCAGCATGGTGCCTTTGACCTGAGCCAGCAGATCATGCTCCGCACCAAATTGCAGTCCGGTGAAATCAAAGAGGAAAGTTTCCCAACGAAAGGCGATAAAGGAAAAAACAATGAAGAGGAACAGTGGGATGAGTTTGGCGATGGTGGTCAGAACATTGATCGCGGAAGCGGTTTGCACGCCTTTAAGCACCAGCGCATGGACCAGCCAGAGCAGGACGGAAGAGCCAATGACGGACAGCAACGTATTACCTTCACCAAACAGGATTTGATCGGGCTGATCGAAAAACATCCCCAGGGTACTGAAGACAATGACCAGGTAAGAAACGTTCGCCAGCATCGCACTGAGCCAGTAGCCCCAGGCGGAGCAGAACCCGACGAAATCACCGAAGCCGGCTTGGGCGTAGCCGAACACCCCGCTGGTAATGTCCGGTTTCAGTCGTGATAAGTATTGAAAGGCCAGCGCGAGAAAGATCATCCCGATCCCGGTGATCGTCCAGCCAATGATCACCGCAGCCGGGCTGGCAACGGTTGCCATATTCTGCGGAAGGCTGAAGACGCCAGCGCCAATCATTGAGCCGATGACAAGAGCGGTTAACGCCCCCAAGCCAAGTTTCTTTTCCATGTTGCAATAATCCGGTTGAAAAAACCATAAATCCAATCATGGGTTGTATTTTATATCGCTGCCATTGCATTAATAATTAAAATATCACTAAAAATGGCTCAATAAATAGTCAGAAAAACCAATTCCTTGAGTTCGATGCAAAACCACCAGCAGAATCGTTGGTGATTGGAATGTTTTTGTAAGCTAAGTGTATGCAAAATGGTTGAACAAGGTTAGTGAAGGGTGACTTTATTTTTAAATTCACGATTAATCACAAAGGCATAGCTCGATCCGGATTCCGCCGCGTGACGAATGTCTTCCCGCAGGAAGGTATTGATACTGCCGGTGGCGATCACCGCACTACAATTGCCGCTACTCAGCGCTTTTGCCATTAATGTCTCGTCCGAAATGCCTTTCTTGTTTTTGAGCAGCAGCACTTTATTGGTATCAATGCCGGCGCCTTTCAGCAGCTGCTTATCGATTAACGCTTCTTCCCCGATAAACATGATCCAGCGACTCTGCTGGCTGGCCTGCTTGAGCAATCGTAGAAAGTACGCTAACTGAGCCTGAGCTTCGTCTGAGAAACAGACTTCAATCGGGCAGTTCACCGGTTGAACAGATGACGGCGAGTGAGCGGCCGTTGCACAAGTCGATTTGTAAACCTGAGATGCAGTGACTGATTGCGAGTTATCGAAATACGTTGTCATCGTTTGTCATCCTTACCAGTGGTTATATGTACATGCTGTATGCCTATACAGTAGTTTTATTCAGGCAGGGATGCAAGCTTTTTTTGTGGCGATGCTTGCTACGGTTTGAGGTGTTCTTGTCGGCTTTAAAGGAGGTGAGTTTTGTTTTAAGTGAGTGATATTTATAAGTTTTTTGCGTTGTTTTGCTCGTATTTCTACTCAGGGGAAGCTCGGAATTTTGTGGTTCAAAGGCTGAAATTTTGAGTTAATTCACGTGAATGACAGCAGGTTTATACAGGTGTATACAGTACTGAGGCTATTTAGCAGGTGGCGTGTGGAAGGATGAAACGGCGTTCGAAGAGACCATGGTTGTGGCCGTGTGAGGTTGCGGCCGTGTGAGCCGAAAGAGGTCAATAGGCCGAACAAAGCAGCCAAAGCTGGCTGCTTTGTCCTGTGAGAGTGGAACTCAAGCAGCTTTCACCACCTGGTTTCTCCCGTTGCGCTTGGCTTGATAGAGGGCATTGTCTGCAATTTTCAGGGCATCTTTCGGTGATATGCTGTCAATTTGGCATTGGACCACACCCAGAGAAATGGTGATCGAGAATAGACCGATCATTTTATGCTGTGCCACATTTTGGCGTAAGCGCTCGGCAATCCGTTCTGCGATTTCTAAAGTTGCATTCGGCAGGAAGATGAGGAACTCTTCTCCGCCAGAGCGACAGAGCGCGTCATCCTTACGGGAGTTGTCACGCATTAATTGCGCCAGAGATTGAATGACCTGATCACCAACATCATGGCCATAGTGGTCATTGATTTGCTTAAAGTGATCGATATCTAAGGAAATGACGGCAAAGTCCTGCTGTACATCCTGATAGTAATCCAGGACTTTTTGCATTCCCCTGCGGTTATAGAGCCCGGTCATCGGGTCGGTATGGCTGTCTGCCTGAAGCCTGGAGATTTTTTCGTTGAGTAAGCCCACGCCTTTGAGAATGGCGCTTTTGAGCTGGGCTGATTCAAAATACCAGGCGCGGATGGATTGGATGCGATCCTGTGCCTGTTTTTGGTCCAGAACCCGGGCGTTATTCGCGAGTTCTTTCAGTGGCCGGGCAATCAGAAGCGCTGAGACCCAAATGAAGATTAAGGTGATGAGCGTTAAGGGCAAGGTTTTGACTGAGAAGACCTGAATTTGTTCCTCAAGTTTGGTCAGGGTGACGGCTTTGGGTCGTTGCGCCACCACGCCCCAGCCGGTGCGGGCGATGGGAGCATACCCGGCCAGCATGTCGATGCCACGAGAGTTGGTCATTTCAGCATGTCCGCTTTGCTGCTTGATGACGGCCTCAAGAAAACCATGGACGGTGACTTTTTCTCCAATTCGGTTGGGATCCTGGTGGTAGAGCAACACTCCGGTTGGGTCGATCACATACACATAGGTGCCGTCCTGGTAGTAATGCTGACCCAGTAAATTACCGAGGATGCCGTTTTCCTGCAGGTAAATGGTGCCGGCCACATAGCCCAGATAGTGGCCATCAGCGCTAAAAATAGGGTGGGAGATACTGATCAGATAGTTGCCGACAGGGGAGATAAAAGGATTGGATATCATCGGCTTTTGGGCGTGGAAAGCTTCGATGGCATCGGGCTTTGAGAGCTGTCTTCCTTTTAGGTTCAGAACACTTGGCGATGCAGCAACGATGGTGGCATCGGCATTCACCATAAACACGGAATCGAAGAGTGCATTTTGTTTGTGTAAGCGCGTTGCTTCTGTTTGCAGGTACGCTTCATCATCCATGTGTGCGGCGATCAGATCGGCAGTGTATTGAAGCTGGCTTTGGGCGACGGCAAAGAAGTTGTCGGTATCTTTCGCCAGCTTGGCGGAATAGGCCCGGTTGGCTTCCAGGGTATTGTTGATCAGTAAATCGCGTTGCACCTGGTAAGTCGCATAGAAACTGTTACCCAGCGTAACCAAGACGCTGAGCATGGCCAGTGAAAGGATCAGCAGACGAAGATTCAATCGTTTCAGAACGTGAAATGGCATTATTCTTTGGGCGCTCAAAGCAAGCTTCTCCAAGGGGCGTCAGGGTCAGTAGTTTTTGTTTTTATCACTGAGGGGCTCGGCCTCAGTCGCACTATTTCTCTGGCACATCATTAAGGGCAGGCGGCAAATGATAGTGTTAACAGGGCCTTAAGGCAAAGGATGTCTGTTGGGTTTGTGGTTGATGCAGGTTTGCTGACGAAAATCCGTCAATTTCATGACGGATTTTTGTGATGACACGAACAAATCAATATGAATTATAAGGGTTATGCTGTATCGGACTTGAACGGATATCTATCATTACTTGAATGATTGTTCAAGTATGTCTATATTGATGACGTGTTTTCAAGGACTGATGCGGCCTTTTCGGCCAGGAGAGAATATGTCAAACGAATATAAAGTACCCGAAGTGTGGACGATGGATTCAGAAAATGGGGGGGAGTGGGCCAGTATCAACCGACCTGATGCCGGTGCCCGATACGACCAGGCGCTTCCCGTTGGCTCGCACCCGCTGCAATTGTACTCCCTGGGGACCCCAAACGGGCAGAAAGTCACCATTATGCTTGAAGAACTCCTGGCGGATGGGGTGAGCGAGGCGGAATATGATGCCCACCTGATTCAGATTGGCGAGGGGGAACAATTCTCATCCGGATTTGTTGAGGTGAATCCGAACTCTAAGATCCCGGCGCTGGTGGACCGTTCAACAGATACGCCGGTGAATGTGTTTGAATCCGGAGCGATTCTGTTCTATCTGGCCGAAAAATTTGGTCGCTTGTTACCGAAAGAGCCGACGGCTCGGGCCCAGGTGATGAACTGGCTGTTCTGGCTTCAGGGCTCTGCGCCGTACCTGGGCGGTGGATTTGGTCACTTTTATGCTTATGCGCCGGAAAAGTTTGAATATCCGATCAACCGGTTTTCGATGGAAGCGAAACGGCAGTTGGATGTTCTCGACAAACAACTGGCGCGTCATGCGTTTATTGCCGGGGATGAGTACAGTATTGCAGATATTGCAGTGTGGCCATGGTACGGAAACCTGGTCCTTGGCAAATTGTACGATGCAGCGGTGTTTCTTGATGTCGAGCGTTACCAGCACGTCTTGCGCTGGGCGAAAGAGATTGCGCAGCGTCCTGCCGTGCAACGGGGAAGAATTGTTAATCGAACCTGGGGAGAAGACTGGGAGATTCTGGCTGAGCGTCATCATGCCGCCGACATTGACGAAGTGTTGAACAAACAACCTTAACCTCAACAGATTCCAGCCTTTCAGGCGCTGATGTGTTTTCAGGTTAATCCGCTGTTTTTGGATGGGCGCCAGCATTCGATGTAATGCGGCGCCCTTTAATTATTTGAGGTGCTGTTTACCGGGCGCTATCCACACAAACGCTCTGGTTATTTAGAGGGTGAGATCAGCACAATTGTGATCAGTTGCGTATTATTTGTCACAGTTCAACTGTAGTTTTCTAAAGTGGAATCGGACCGTGCTTCAGCCTGTGTTTGAGTATGGTCCGGTTGACTTTCAATTTTTACTCGCGAAGGGTTTCGTGTTTCAGCTTCAGCAGGGAAATGAATTATGGAGATTAAAGACATTACACTGGGGACGGTGTTGTGTATGCGCAAACGTCTGACGATTCCTGAAGTCGGGGCGGCGAGTGTGGCGTGTTGCCGGACAATTCAAGAGGCCGCAGAGCAATCCGGGTTGGATGTTGCGGGGCCCTGGCATTTTATTGCTCATGGATTGCCGCAAGACACACAGACCAAGTTCGAGATTGAATTTACGCTACCGGTTTCGGGAGAATGTCATGGTGTGCCAGGGGATGGGGTCGAGTTGAAGGAAAGTCGTTATTTTCGATGCGCCAGTACCCAATATTCTGGATCGCTGAGTCAGTTGTTTGAAGCGGGGTATCAGCCGCTGCTCCAGGCGATGGCTGATAACAATTGTGCGTTGACCGGAGAAAGTCGGGAAATCTATCATCAATGGCATGGCCCGGAGTCGGCGAAAAACGTGATTGAAATACAGTTTGGCATTCGCGAATAAGGTTCATGGTAAATCCAGGAGGAATTTATATGTCGGAACAGATGCTCAAATCATCGATCGCGACCGTGCAGTGTGGTGTTGCAAGAGCTGATGGCAAATTATGGGTCACCGAATCTGAGCTTCAGTTTGAACCGCATAATCAGGCGTTTGGTTTAGGTCCCTATCGAATTGAGCGAAAATCGATTGCCCACGTTGAAAAGTGCTTGGGTAAAGGGGGCGGTTTTATTCCCGTCACGACAGATGCAATTCGGATCACCTTATCAGACGGTCAAGTTTTTGAGTTTATCCTGGCCAACCCGGAGCAATGGCTTGCCGTTCTACGCCATTAAAGAACCGACTGTCCCTGAACCTTTTCCGTATGAGGCAAAAGGTGTCATATGAATTTTCCTTTTTGTAACCCATTGATGACGATTTCATTTTTCAAATGTTAATGTTTTTCATATAACTCATTGAAAAACGATACGAAATGATATTCAATCGGTTGATGTTGTGCTTCGTGCGCATCATTCATCGTTTGTGGGAGCGTTACCTAGGGGCGGTAGCATGGGAAATGACCGTGCCGGATGGATACATCATGGCCGAGCCGCTCCTCAACTTCACCAATTCAGCGTTGGACTAACCTTCAGCCTTCATGGCTCTTTTTTGATGTCTTTTGTTTCAGGGCATGTGAACTGACTTGGAGTCACTTGCCCTCAGCAAAGTTCAATTCAATGTAACAGGAACAAGCATGCCGAAAGCGAAAATTGCCTTGGAAATTGAAGGCGATACGTTTAACCCATTTCCGGAACCCTTAAAGACCCGGCTTGGCAGCGCCGAGTGTAAAAGCCTGGGAGATTCGTTCGGGCTGTCACAGTTTGGGGTCAACCTTGAAGTTTTACAGTCTGGTGCCCAGTCGGCATTGCGGCACTGGCATACCAAATCGGATGAGTTCTTATATGTGTTGTCCGGCTCCTTGGTGCTGGTGACCGATGAAGGCGAGCAGAGATTGCTGTCAGGGATGTGCGTCGGTTTTCCTGCAGGAGAGGGGAACGGGCATCACTTGATCAACCGAAGCTCGGAAATTGCTACCTTCATCGTGGTTGGCAGCCGGGTGAATGGCGATGAAGCCGTGTACCCGGATGATGATTTTAAGTGGGTCGTCACCGATGACGGGGAGTGGGTCGCATCGCGAAAAGATGGCACACCGTATAAGCGACCGCCGCGCAGCTGAAATCCGGCGCTTGGGATGAATTATTAGATAGATGTTTTAGTTTACATTTAGGGACATATGATGAACTTACGGCTGATGGTCTTGCTTGTGTTTTGCTTTCTGGGGGCGCTTTCCGCGAATGCGGCGGAGGCTGACTATCACGTCGGATTTCGCAAAGTGATGGTTGAATCCAAGGACACCGGCGAGCAATTCCCGATGTCGGTGGTGTACCCGACGCAGACGCCTGAAACCCAGGTTCAATTTGGGCCGTTTGCCATGGCGCTCGCGATTGGCAGCGAGATATCATCCGGCCAATTTCCGCTGATTCTCATTTCTCACGGCTCAGGTGGTAGTAATTTGGCGCATCGGAGTATCGCTTTTGCGCTGGCCCGTAAAGGATTTGTGGTCGGCATGCCGCTCCACCCGGGAAACAACTTTGAGAATAATCAGGCCGAGGGGACGACGCGCAACTGGCAGAACCGGCCGAAGCATCTTCGCGCGGCCATTGATGCGTTAGTGACGCACCCGCAGCTGTCCAAGCGTCTGGATGTCGGGAGTATTGCGGTGATAGGGCACTCTATGGGCGGCTATGCAGCGTTAGCGGCTGCCGGTGCTGTCGCGGATACCGGGCAGATCATCGAGCAATGTACATCACAGACGGACATGAAAGACCCGTTTTGCCTGAGTGTTCAGGGCAACCAGCTCGCGGCGGTACGGATTGAAACTCCCAAAGACCCGCGCATCAAAGCGGCGGTGCTGATGGCGCCGGTCGGGCTGGCTTTTCGTGCCGCAGATGCTTTCGCGAAAGTTGATATTCCGACGCTGCTCATCCGGGCCGAAAAAGATGAAGAGTTAACGGAACCCTATCACTCAGCGGTGATTGCGGCAGGCTATACAGGGAAGACAGACAATAACGGCAAAGCGAAGCTCACTGAGGTGACGATTCAAGATGCTGGCCATTACGCATTTATTACGCCATATCCGGAATCCATCAAAGCTGAACTCGGCGTGGTTGCTGAAGACCTGGCGGGGTTTGACCGGAGCGCGTTTCATCAAGAGTTGAGTGCCATGATTGTGGCATATCTGACACAGACGCTGAAAAACACCGACTGAATCCACCACCGAACAGACAGGGAGGTAATAAGCTTGGACGCATTAATTGCTCAGTACACCGGCGCGGACGAAGACGCCCGCTTGGTTCGTCAGTACATTACACGCATGGAGTTTGACACCACGATGCATGCTTTGGCCCCGTATCTTACGGCGGGAGCAAGCGTGTGCGAGTTGGGAGCTGCGACTGGTCGGTATGCGCTGACATTTGCGCAGATGGGGTGTGATGTGACGGCGGTAGAGCTGGCTCCGGAGCAAGTTGAGATGTTGCAGGCCAAGGCTGAAGCTCAGGGGGTGTCGCTTAAATCATTTGTGGGCAATGCCTGCCATGTGCCGATGATCCCGGATGCGTCGCAGGATCTTTGTGTGATCCTGGGGCCGCTCTATCATCTGCAATCACAAGCCGAAAGGGCGCAGGTGATTGAAGAGGCCAAACGGATCCTTAAGCCGGATGGCGTCGTGGCGATTGCTTATATTTCGAGATTCTTTGTCGCCGGACTGTTTGCGCAACGGTTTCCTGAGTTGATTTGCCCGGAGGTACTGAGTCAATTGCTGGAGAACGGCCTCGTGACCGATCCGAAGGCGGATTCTTTTTTCCGGGTCGGATATTTCGCGACACCACAGGAAATGGAGCAGTTGCTCACATCCAACGGATTTCAGCTCTCGAGTCATCTTGCGACAGATGGCATTGGTCGCTACATCGCCGCCGGTGTGAATCAGTTTACGCCCGCGCAATATGATACCTGGCTAGCCCATCATTTAAACACTTGTACAGAGCCTGCATTGCTCGGTGCCAGTAATCACGGCTTAGTGATTGCGACGTTTGCCGGGGATGCGGTGAGCAGCGAACATTGATTCGATCAGGAGAAACAATGAATTATCCGGTAGAAGGGTCATGCCAGTGCGGCGGTGTGACTTATCAGCTCCACGCAGCACCCTTGATGGTGGTTGCCTGCCATTGTAAAGCGTGTCAGAAGCTCTCAACCAGCGCGTTTAGTATTACCGCAATCGTAAATGCAACGGATATTGAATTTCAGGGCGAACTAGCAGAGTGGTGCCGAACCGCAGACAGCGGCAATATCAACGGCGCCAAGTTCTGCCCGACGTGCGGTAACCGTATCTATCATTTCAACCCGGATGAACCCGATAAGATTAAACTGAAACCTTCCAATTTATCAGATACGAGTTTTATCCAGCCGACCGCTCATGTCTGGGTCAGTCAGAAACAGGCGTGGTATACCTTACCCGGGGGCGTGGCTGTGTATGACGAGCAGCCATAAAGAATAGAGGGGTGTTTCGTCGAGGGGGTATCCCACAATGAGATCACGTTCAAATCACTGTTTCAGGGGGCCTCAATATTGGTCGATACCGTTCAACTAAGGGCTGCACGCTCAGATGAGTTCGAGTCCCTGTTCCTGCTGGTGACGACGGATGAACAATGGACCCAATTCAACGGACCCTATTTCCCATACGCAACGCCGTCGCGTTGCGAATTTAAGCAAGGTCTATTTCCTTCATTGAGTGCCGGAAGGCGCATGCGGCTCATTACGGTCAATGATCAGCCGGTCGGCTCTGTCAGCTATTACTGGGAATGTGAGGCAACCCGATGGTTAGAAGCCGGCGTCGTCATTTACGACTCGCGCTTCTGGGGACAGGGGATTGCAGTCAGTGCCCTGAAACTTTGGGTCAGTCAGCTCTTTGCAGCCTTGGAGATCGAGCGTGTGGGTCTAACGACCTGGTCCGGGAATCCCAGAATGATGGCATGTGCTGAAAAGCTGGGTTTTCAACAAGAAGCTTGCTTGCGAAAAGTCCGCTATTACCAAGGGCAGTACTATGACTCCGTGAAATATGGCGTCCTCAGACAGGAATGGGAAACGACACATGAATGTTGGAGATAAGATGAATTCGTTATCAAAAGAGAAAATTGTCGCAGCGGAAGAAACATTGAAGTCTGCAATGCTCCGGTCTGATACTCAGGCCCTTTCTGACTTGTTGACAGACGATTTGGTGTTTGTGAATCACTTAGGCCATGTCGTGACCAAAGCACAGGACTTAGCCCTGCATCAGTCGGGCCTGTTGCAATTAGAGGCCATTGAACTCTCAGAGATGACCGTTCAGTTGATTGAGTCGGTTGGGGTGGTGCAGGTTCGGGCGACAATTCACGGAACCTACGATGGTATGGATGCCAGCGGGGAGTTTGTGTTTTCTCGCGTCTGGGCACCGCAGGATGGGCGTTTGAAAGTCCATGCTGTGCATTCGACGCAAGTGGCATCATCAATCATGTAAACCCTGTTATCTCAATTGAACGGTCTGGTTGTGGTGGGTGCTGAGTCTCTGGCCGCGCCGTGATGATTGCAAATGAATCACGCAACAATCGCCGGAAGAACCACACTTATGCTGATGGCTTTCAGATAACCGAAGGTGACCGTGATGAGTGATCGACAGCAGCAGGCGATGCATTTTTACGATGCGTGTGAAACCGGCAAAGGATGGGAGGTCTGCAAGACGTTTTGCCATCCTGAGGCAACATTTTCGGCTCAGGCTGCGGCTCTGGCCGAGATTGACACGCTACAGGCTTATACCGAGTGGACGAAGAATCTACTGACCCCCATTCCGGATGGTCATTATGAGTTGAAGTTTTGTGCCGAGGATGAAAAACGCTCGTGTGTCGCGGTTTACGCTGTTTTTCATGGCACAAATACCGGACCAGGTGGCCCTGTTGAGCCAACGGGGAAAGTCGTTGCGGCTGATTATGTCTATATCATGCAGTTTGAAGGCAAGCTGATCCGGCATATGACCAAAGTCTGGAATGACACGGTGAGCTTACAGCAACTGGGGTGGTCTTAATTTTCCCGTTAAGCGGCTCGTGGATCGGGCCGCTGTCGCGGAGGCGTTGCAATTGGGTAAAAAGGCGCTCAGATCGTCTTTTTTGTTGGGAGGCTGTTCATGCTGGAACACGAAAAGATGACCGAACGGAGCGATTGGCGTGCTGATGTGTTGAGTCAGGTCCGCGAGCTGATTTTGGACGCAGTGCCGGAAATGGTTGAAGAGCGTAAGTGGTGTAAGCCCAGTAACCCCGCGGGGGTGCCGGTTTGGTCTCATACCGGGATTGTTTGTACGGGAGAAACCTACACATCTAAAGTCAAGCTGACGTTTGCACATGGTGCTGCACTGCCGGATCCGACACCGTTATTTAATGCCGGCCTTGAAGGGAAAGTCAGGCGTGCAATCGATATCTATCAGGACGATACCATAGAGACGGAAGCGTTGAAGGCTCTTATTCATGCCGCAGTTCACTACAATCAAACATTGAAGAAAAAGACTTAATGTGTCTTTGGGTTGAATGCGGGTATAGATTCCGGCGGTGGTGTTTTATGATGCAAGTCGGCCTCAGTGAAATGTTGGAGAAAAACAGATGGAAGCCTTGTTCAAATCTTATTCCGAGAACAATGAAGCAGTCTTAAGAGCCATTGCCCATATGCCGACGCAAAGTTTACCGGTGTTGATTGGCCCAGACTTTGCGCAAGAATTAACGGATGCGGATTACATGCGGATTGCTGTTTATCTTGCACAAAAGAGTGACGAGGAAGGCGGTTGTCCGATTGGTGCGGTGATTGTTGATAACGCCACAGGACAGATTGTTGGTAAAGGGCATAACACCCTGGTTCAGGAAGATCATCCTTATAATCATGGTGAAACCTCAGCCATTCGGGATGCGGGACGTCTCGACTTCAGCCAAACGACTTTGTTTACCAGCCTGAGCCCGTGCGATGTTTGCGCCACCTTACTGTATATGCGCGGCTTCAGCCGTGTCGTTGTCGGCGACGTTATCAATGCTGGCGGGAATGAGGCCTTGCTTCGGGAAAAGGGTATTCAAGTTGATATTCTGGAAGATAAACTGGGGATTGAGCAGTATGCAAAATTCCGAGCTGAAAAACCGGACCAGGACTTAGAAGACTGGCAAGGACTTAGTGCGGTCAAAAAACAATGTGGTCACAGCCATCGCGATAAAAAGTAAGCCCGGTGATGTATCAAGTCGCACTACCCTAAACATTCCGATTGAAATTGTGAACTCCCAACGTCGTGTATTTGGCTTTTAAAATGGCTGAATACACGAGGTTCTTTGTTGTACGCTCTTTGGAGGCTGTGATTGTGATTCATGAAAGTTTAAATAAAAATCGTCAATGGGCGCAAACACCTTATGCCGGTGTTGAATTCAGTTGGCTCTCGGAAGATTCCGAGTCTGGACGATCCGCCTTGTTAAAGTTTGAAAAAGGCGCGAAGCTCCCCCTGCATTTTCACCCCGGTTGGGAGCAGATATATGTGCTTGAAGGCGTACTGAAAGTAAATGGTGCTTTATATTACGCTCATGATTTTGTATTCGTCGATGCAGAGACCAGTCATGAATTGGAGGCAATAGAACCCAGCCAATATATCACGATCGCTGAGAAAGCCGGTGTGACGGTTGTTGATAATCAATCCTCGATTTCGCCGATTGAGTGATTAAACTGGCAGAATCGTCGGGTATTTCTGTCCTGCATTTCGTCATCGCTGTCGTTGTGACTCATGAACGTTGAAATATAAATCATCCATGGTCAGCAATACTCAATCATGACAAGAAAGATGTACCCAACAATGAAAGAAAGGATCTTCTGTGATGCAGAGTTTAAATACGATTGCACCTTCAACGGCATTGGGATTAGATGGTGTTCCACATATCAAAAGGGTGTGGTCGGCCTCACAAGCCATTTTAAATGGCAAGAAAATCGACAGGCCGGGTGAAGAGCTATGGGATAGGGCTGTCTTTGATGCGTTAGGGATCGGCTTACACCAAACCTTAAATTTTCTATATGCAAATGCGCCGACGTTTTCCGAGTTTGAAGCATGGATCATGGCGACTGCCGGAAAACCGGAACCGTTGCGTGTCGATCGGCTGCGGTCAACATTTTTGGGGACACAGCAAACAGCAGAAGTCTCTGAATGGTTACAAATGATTGAGGACATGCCTCCCGTATTCACCGATGATGATTTGTCGTTCTGGGATGAAAATGGTTACCTGATTTTGAGAAATGCTGTTTCGCCAACAGACTGTTGCGAGGCAAAAGAAGCGATTTTAACGCATCTCAATGTTTCAGAAGATGACCCGGATACATGGTACCAAGCTCGCAATCAACATGGGATTATGGTTGAGTTGATCCAGCATCCGGCATTTGAAACAAACCGACGCTCATTGCGTATTCATAAAGCTTTTTCGCAACTTTGGAAAACCAGTGATCTTTGGGTGTCTGCGGATCGCTGTGGTTTTCATCCGCCTCAAAATGAGAAGCACGCATTCCCTGGCCCTGATCTGCATTGGGACTTTAATTTTAATCAGCCGTTGGTGTTTGGTACCCAGGGGATTCTTTATCTGACGGATACTCCCCCAGAACAAGGGGCGTTGACGTTGGTTCCCGGTTTTCATCAACGTTTGTCGGGTTGGTTGGCGGATCTTCCTGCCGGTACTGATCCCCAAAAGGAAGATTTGCATGCGTTAGGTTCAATCCCGATCGGGGCGAAAGCCGGTGATATGGTGATTTGGAATCACTTGCTCCCGCACGGCAGCAGGCCGAATCTGGGTCAGCGGGCTAGAATTGTTCAATATATCAATATGATCCCATGTCAATTCAATCCCTATTGAAATTGTAGGATTCGGTCCGGGGGAAAGTAGGGATAGCTTTGCCTCCAGCGATTAGGTTGAACGTGACCTATCGAAAAACATGTTTACATAAGGAGATGTAAATTGGCGTACTTCGAAGATTATCAAACCGCAATTATGGTTGTTGGTTTCGTGGGGCTGTTGATGTTCATTCAACTGCTCATGGCAGATGTGATTGCTTTAAAACAAAAGCATGTGCCGGGTTACCCTGTTGAACACAATCATGACCATTTGCTGTTTCGTGCCACACGGGCGCATTTGAATATGAATGAAAGTGTGGCGATCTTTATTACGTTTGTGATCTTTGCTTTATTGTCACAGGCGTCTCCCAGCGTGGTCAATATGAGTGCATTGATCTACCTGGTGTCCCGAATTGCGTACATGATTTTTTATTATTCAGATATCAAATTGGCGCGCAGTATTGCATTTGGCTTGAGCTTGTTGAGTCTGATTGCTGTGTTTATGGCCGGTATTATGCAGTGGCTATAGATATTATACTCTCTCAAATAACCATGAAAATGGAGTTTTATGATTAAGTTTTACGCCGCACTCGTGCATGTATTGTTGTGGTTGAAAGTCGCCGTTTCACCGATGTGTGGTGGGCTATTCCTGGCTGGCCTCATTTGCATTGCACGTGATCAGATTAGCCTTCTCCTGATAGCCAGCATGGGTGGTCTCGGCTTCGTGATTGGCGCGTTCTGGGCTGAGCGGATCAGAAAAAATATGGGCTTGATTACTTTTCATGGTCGCCTGATTGGCCATCCGGAAATTGATGGCGCATACGTCAAGCCGATGAAGCGGTTCTGAACTTTTCATGGGGTTTTTAGGAATAACCACCGATAAAGGACAAGAGGATCGTCAGTGAAAATTGCAATTCTGGATGACTATCAGAACGTCGTCAAAGATCTCAAGTGTTTTGAGTTATTGCGCCATCATGAGGTGAGAGTGCTGACGGAGACATTTCATGATGAAGATCGACTCGCAGAACAGTTAGCGGGCATTGAAGCCTTGGTGCTTATCCGTGAAAGAACTCAAATCACCGAATCTTTGCTAGCGAAATTGCCTGAGCTGAAAGTCATTAGTCAAACAGGGAAAGTCAGCAATCATATTGATCCGCGATTGTGCGAACAGTACGGGGTGAAAGTGCTGGAAGGCGTTGGATCCCCTGTCGCGCCATCGGAATTATGCTGGGCGTTAATCATGTCAGCATCTCGGCACATTCCGGTTTATGTTTCCAGCCTTCAACAGGGGGAGTGGCAACAGTCGGGTGAATTAGGCTTGGGCCGAACCTTAAACGGGCTGACTTTAGGCATTTGGGGATATGGCAAAATTGGGCAACGTATCGCGCAATATGCCAAAGTTTTCGGGATGCAGGTATTGGTCTGGGGGAGTGAAGCCTCAAGGGTCAACGCAACCCGTGATGGCTTTGCGGCTGCGAGTTCGAAAGCGCAATTTTTCCGTACTGCCGACATTGTTTCGCTGCACCTTCGATTGAATGAGGTGACGAGAGGGTGCGTCACTCAGGCTGACTTAGCCTTGATGAAACCGGACTCCTTGTTTGTCAATACCAGTCGGGCGGAGCTTGTCGAGCCGCAAGCTTTATATGACGAACTGTCTAAACATCCCACCAAACGGGCGGCATTAGATGTGTTTGAGAATGAGCCAGCAACGATAGAAAGCGAGCCGTTACTGAGTTTGCCGAATGTACTCGCCACACCTCATCTGGGCTATGTGGAGCACCATAGCTACGCGCTTTATTTTCGGGTGGCTTTCGAAAATTTACTGGATTACATGCAAGCACAGTCAGCGCAATAGTCATTCAGCGCAATCATCATCAAGAATCATGAGAAACAGGGCGTTTATGTTTACACAGGAAGTAAAAGAAGGCTTGGCGCTGGCGTTAGTTCAGCCGTCATTTGCAAAGCAATATCTGAACATTGTCTCGCAAGAGCGAGACTATCTCGGACAGTGGTTGGCCTGGCCCGCGCATGCAGATTCGGAAGTGTTTTTTCTGACCTTCATTGAGAATGCGCTACAAGGCTATGCGGCTGGAAAGTCGTTGACCTGTGCGATGATCGTTGAGGGGCAAGTGGCCGGTAACATCAGTTTTAATAGTATTAACACCGAGCTGAAGAAAGTCGAAATTGGCTACTGGTTGAGCAAGCAATATCAAGGACAGGGCATCGTCAGTCAGTCGGTGGAGAAAATGATCGAAATTGCTTTTGAACAATTGGCGATGGAAAAAGTCCAGATCTCAGCCGCGGTCGAGAATCGACCGAGCCGCAGGGTGTGTGAGCGTTTGGGGTTTGAGCTGGAAGGTGTGATTACCCGAGCGGAAAACCTCAATGGACGGATCGTTGACCACGCGGTCTATGGATTGAGTCGGGCAAAGTGGTCTGAACAATGAAAGTCTTGATCGCCGGTGCAAACGGCTATGTGGGGCAGCATGTCAAAGAGCATCTCACATCACAGGGCCTTGAGGTTTATTCGTATGTCCGAGCAGCGACGGCGCAGGTATCGGGCAGTCAGGTGGTCTCGAGTGATTCCACGGATGCCTACGGCTCTTTTGACGTCGTGATCAATTGTGCAAGGCCACATTGGTCGGCACATTCGCCGGAAGCCATTGTGGTGATCGAGCAGGCGCTGCTCAAAACGTTAACTCAATTCGCCAAACCTCAGGCACGGAAAATTCATACGTCCGGGGTCTGGTTGTTTGGCCATGCAACCCGGGCCGAGCTTGAGGCGTTTCAACTCAAGCCTTTTCCGTGTGTCAGCCAGGATGCGGCGACCATTGAGCTGGCGCTGGCCAGTGGCTGGCAGATCGTTTATCTCCCAAGCCTGGTGTATGGCAGCCGCGACTGCCAACTGGTGAGAAATGCCGAGGCATTATCAGAGAAAACACGGGATGTTGCGATCCCCAGTGTTGGTTATAACCAATATATTCACGTCGAAGATGCCGCTCGCTTTTATCATCAGATGATTGCTCAATCGCTGAATGACCCTCAGTATTTCATTGCTGAAGAGAAGGGGTATTCGCCACTTGAATTTGCCCGGCTGTTGTTGGCATGCGGCCTGGTCGAAAAAATGAATCCGATCAGTTGGGAAGCGTTTGAAGATAAGGGGGAGATGGCAGCGGATATTCAACGGTTGAATTTAGATTTGCCGATAGTATCCGATTTTCAGCCGACTCATGATCTTCATACTTATTTGAACGCAATGTCGACGCAGCTTACGGATATGGGTTGAATGTGCGGGGAATAAAAACGGAAGCCATGCTTCCGTTTTGAATCATTCTGTTAATCGTTGTGCAATTACAGGCTGTCGAGAATGGTTTCGGCGTTACTGACTTCAAAGCCCGAAGGCGCTTCAACGTTGAGTTGAGTGACGACGCCATTGTCGATAATCATGGCATAGCGCTGAGAGCGGAGGCCGCCGAACCCGGCTGTATCCATCTCAAGGCCCAGTGCTTTGGTGAAGCTGCCGTCACCGTCAGCCAGCATCATGATCTCAGAGGCATTTTGAGCATCTCCCCAGGCTTTCATCACGAAGGCGTCGTTGACCGCAACACAGGCAATCAGATCGACACCTTTGGCTTTGAGTTTGTCTGCGTTGACAACATAGCCCGGCAAATGGGCTTCAGAACAGGTCGGGGTAAAAGCACCCGGTACGGCGAACAGCACCGCTTTTTTATTCGCAAATAATTCGGCGACGTCATGGGTCACCATGCCGTCTTTCGTGAGTTCGCTGAGCGTAACTGCCGGTAGCTTTTGTCCTTGTTCAATCATTGTGTGTCCTTAGGTTGGATGAACATACACACAGTCTAGACTCAAAACCGGGTGATAAACAGACACATCTTTTGGGGTTTTTCTCCCGGTGAAAGTCAGTTAGCGAGGAATGTGATGACCAGCAAATATTCAGGCTCATGCTTATGCGGAGCCGTCAAATTTGAAATTCACGGCGTGTTCGACAGTTTCTATCTCTGCCATTGTAGCCGCTGCCAAAAGGATACCGGTTCGGCCCATGGTGCGAATCTGTTTTCTGCCACTGCGCAGTTAACCTGGCTGCAGGGGCAGGCCTTTGTGAAAACGTTTCAGTTACCCTCTACCCGGCACTGCAAGTCGTTCTGCGCTGAATGCGGCTCAGCTTTGCCGAATGTTCAGATGGACGGGACATTGCTCGTCGTCCCGGCAGGAAGCCTGGATAGCTCGCTTGCCAATCGACCCGATGCGCATTTGTTTATGTCGAGCAAGGCTGAATGGGATGAGCATCTGGATAGTGTGAAGCAGTATGAGGCACTACCGTTTTAAGGCGCTGCGCAAAGATTTGACCAAAGTATGAGATTGAGATTAATGAAAACAGTGCTGTGCTACGGCGATTCGAATGTTTGGGGTTATATCCCCGGTGGTGGTCGATACTCCTGGGAAACGCGATGGCCTGGGTATTTATCGACATTGCTGGGGGATTCCTTTCGAGTGGTTGAGGAAGGCCTGAATGGCAGAACTACTGGCGTTGAAGATCCGCTTTTTTTCGGCAGAGACGGTGGCAAATACCTACCGATTGTTCTGGAAACCCATGAACCGCTTGATGTGGTGATTATCATGCTTGGGACGAATGATCTGAAATGTCGTTTGAACCGGACGCCGGAAGCGATCGCCCAGAGTGTGAGTGATTTACTGGAGACCACTCGGACGCAGATGCAGCCATCGCCGGAAATTATTTTAATTGCTCCACCACATGTAAGAGTATCCCAAAACCATGAGATCAATCTCTCATTTCAGGGGGCATTAGAGACAAGCCAGCAGCTATCGCCAATTTATGCTGAACTTGCTGCGCAGTTCGGGTGTCATTTTATCGATGCTGCAGCTCACTGCATATCAAGCATTGACGATGGCATCCATATGGATGCGGTGAATCACCGGGCGTTGGCGGAAGCCGTGTTGAATCAACTAAAAGCCATTATGTTGTAAGCCGGATACTGCATCGTGTTGGAACATTGAAATAGGACAGGCAGGGAGCCTTGATGAACATGTGCAACATAGTTAAAGCAACGATCTTCTTTTCACTCACCTGTATTTCTGCCGATTCGCAGGCCAGCACGATACCCGCGAAAACCACGCAAACATTAGCGCGCGCTGATCAATCAACAATCACCTATTACATCGCGCGATCGGCACCGGCGCTTGAAAGCAAAGCGCTGCTGGTGCTGATCCAAGGCTCAGATTGCAATAGTGTCTATCACAATCCGCTCATAAACCAAACGTTCCCTGCGGTTCTGCCAGAGGCGGATGTCCTGACGGTTGAAAAATACGGTATCGATGCCAACCTGGCTTGGGTGGCGCAGTCTGAGCGGGAAGATTGCCCGGCGAGTTATATCCAGAATGATTCGCCCAGCCAGCGGGTTGAGGATTATCAGCAGGTGCTGACTCATCTGACGGCGCAAACCGTATATGACAGAGTCGTGTTGCTGGGCGGTAGTGAAGGGGCTGTTGTGGCGAATTTGCTGGCATCCGAAAGTGACGTTGTGTCGCAGAGCGTGGCGCTGAATGGCGGCGGACGTTGGTTTGTGGAAGATGTCCTCCATAGCATGAAGGCGTCGATCCCGTCAGAGGTAGCTTATCAGGAGAGTGCCGAAGGGTTTATGGGGTTCACTCGACATGTCGCGACCAGTGACCCGTTTGAAATGAACGTCAGTGGTCATGGCTATCAGTGGTGGCGGGAGATGCTGCAACTCGATCAAACCGCTGTAATTGCTGCGGTCAATGTCCCGGTCATGTTGGTTCAGTCCGAACAAGATCTCAGTGTCTCGCCGCAGCTTGCCCGGGAGCAGGCCAGGGAATTAATGAAAGCCAAGTCGAATATCACGTATCAGTCCTATGCCGGGTTGGATCACGCATTCAAGCAAGCGGATGGCACCAGTGAGGTGGATCAGGTTGTCCGAGATATCAAACAATGGTTGGCGAAGCACCATTAAAAAACATCACGGCGCACTGTTATAGCCAATAATCATGCTATCTGTGCGTCTTCCTTCAAAATTATTCTGTAAACATGTGCAACTGATTGGTATTATTCGTGCTTCAGTTTGCATAATGATGCGCACGGTCATGTAAGCAGATGCATTAGACCATGCCCGGGTTCGGCGTTTCTCAACGCAAGTGCTGAAGAAGCTGGCGCGCCAGGCAGAATAAGATTGGAGTGGAAGTCGAGATGGAACACATTGAAACACTGGAACAACTGATGCAGCTTTATGGGAAGCCGAGCAAACGTGCTGGCAATAAAACCATTTATCAGATTGATGAATATGTTCAACGCCTGATTGAGCATAGTCCCTTTATCGTTATCTCGACGGTTGATGAAGACGGTTTTACCGACGTTTCCCCTCGCGGTGGCGTGCCGGGGTTTGTGAAGGTGGTCGATTCGAAAACACTCCTGATCCCGGATAGCTCAGGCAATAACCGCCTCGACAGCTTCAAAAATATCCTGGAACGCCCGCAAGTGGGGCTGATGATCATGGTCCCCGGCATCGATGAAGTGGTGCGGATTAAAGGGACGGCGAGTTTGCATACCGATGAAACGCGACTGGCCCTGTGTCCGGACGGGAATAAGCCAGCTAAGCTGGTGATTCAGGTGAACGCGGAATCCATGTTCTTCCACTGCGCCAAAGCCATCATGCGGGCCAAGTTATGGGACGGCGATTTTCGGGTCGAGCGTTCGCTCTTGCCATCGTTGGGACAAATTTTAAAACAGCAGCAGAACCTGGAAGAAGCGGCCATGAGTCAGGATGACATGGTGGCTTATTATCAGAAGACCCTGTAACGGGTAGGTAAGTTCGGGCATTTATGGCAGAAGGAAAGCATCCTGGTTATGGAAAATAGTTTGGAAAGTGAACGGATCAGACTGCGTCAATGGCGCGACAGTGATTTAGATGAATATGCCCGGCTTTGCGGGGATCCGCATGTGATGCGATTTTTTGCTGCTCGTTTAAGCCGGCAGGAAAGTGATGAGCAAGCGGCACTGATCAGAACACTGATCACCGACAGAGGCTGGGGATTCTGGGCAGCAGAGCTCAAAGAAACCGGTGAGTTTATGGGGTTTGTCGGACTACATCGTCAGGATGCAGACAGCGGAATCCCGGAAGCCCCGTTTGTCGAGATCGGCTGGCGGCTGGCCGCTGAATACTGGGGTAAAGGCTACGCGCCGGAAGCGGCCCGAGTGGCGTTGAAGTATGCTTTTGAGACGCTGGATGCCCCGGCCGTTTATGCCTTCACGACACTCACGAATGAGCCTTCTCAGCGTGTGATGCGGAAAATCGGCATGGTGAATGTCAATCAGGATTTTGACCATCCGAAGTTGCCGTCGGATCACCCCTTGATACGCCACTGTCTGTATAAGATAGCCCGAGAGCAGTGGTGCGAGTAATACCGATATCGCATGCTTATATCGAGAATTAATAGTTGTTGAGTTTTTGATTGGCATCAGTTATAAGTTGGTGAATTGCTTCGTAAATCCATGACTTAAGTAGTTTTTTATCCCTTTAAAAGCATGGAGAATCACGTGAGCGATAATCATCATAAAAACAGGTTCCAAGCGATTCGGTTTGGTCGCTCTTACACCGCTGAAGATTTTCAAATTACAGCGTCTGAATTGCTGGTCCGGAAAGAGGCGTATCCGCTGAATAAAATGAAGCAGGTGGCGTTGAAACAACTGGGCTATAAAGACCATGCGATCCGGGCGGTCTGTATTGCCTTGGTGCTTTCCGCGGCGACTTGGGCATTTGTTCCGGCACTCGGAATTTTTGTCTTCGTCGGCTGTTTACCGCTGGCCTTACTGACGGCCAAAAAATACGAGCTGCGCGCTGAGTTTCGCAGCTCGGATGAAGCGGGCGATCAATGGGTGCCCTTGGTACGCTGCAGCACCCAGGCCGAATTCGAACAGCTGAAAACGCTGCATGCGGCGCTTGAAACCAAATTGTCGAACTAAACACAAAGCTCACCAGATTCTGGTGAGCTTTTCATTTATAAGCAGGTTCGGGAATGCCCGGAACTGCTGATTCAGGATGATGTGGATATGGATTATCTGGACATTAATCAGAAGGCATGGGACTTGCGCGCGAAGGTTCATGTTGAGTCTGAATTCTACGATGTGGCAGGCTTTCTCAAGGGGAAGTCATCGTTAAACCCAATTGAGCTGGCGCAGGTTGGTGAGGTAAAGGGCAAGCGTTTGTTGCATCTTCAATGTCATTTCGGTCAGGATACCCTGTCCTGGGCCCGATTAGGCGCCGAAGTCACCGGGGTGGATTTGTCGTCGGAAGCGATTGAATGCGCGCGGGGCCTTGCTGAGCAAATCGGCGTCGATGCCCGCTTTATTCAGGATGATCTCTATCGCTTCGGTGACAAGAATCAGGATCAATTTGATCTTGTTTTCACCTCGTATGGCGCGCTGTGCTGGCTACCGGATTTAACACGATGGGCGCGGACAGTTGCTGCAGCCCTGAAGCCTGGCGGCCAGGTTCACTTGGTTGAGTTTCACCCCTTCCTCGATTTGCTCTCCGGCTATCCATATTTTCCGCAACCAGAGCCGGAAGTGGAAGAAGAGGGGACTTATACCGAGAACTGCACCGGAGAGACCTCGACCGTGCTGACCTGGTCACATTCCCTGAGCGAAGTGATCGCAGCACTGATCCAGGCCGGCATTGTGATTGAAGAGGTTCAGGAATATCCCTTCAGCCCGTATAACTGTTTTCCCGATTTGGAATATGTTGCCGGACAAGGGTATCAGAAATTGTTTCAGGGACAGCAAATTCCGTTGGTGTATGGCATCAAGGGGCGCAAGGCCGCTTAAATGGCAGGGAGTGGCGACTCGCCATCTGACTTAATCGCAGCAGCTTGTTGGCAATAAACTGCCGTTTGGAGAGAAATGATATGGACATCAGAAGTATCGCGCTGGCTTTACTGGTTGTGGTGATTTGGGGACTGAATTTTTCCGTCATTAAGTTCGGGCTGGACGAGTTGCCGCCGTTGATGTTTTCCGGACTGCGGTTTTTGATTGTGGCCGTGCCTGCGGTCCTGATCGTGCCGTTTCCGAAAACATCCGTCTGGAATGTACTCGGCGTCGGACTGTTTCTCGGCGTGATGAAATTCGGTTTGTTGTTCATTGCGATGCAGGACGATGCGTCGGCCGGCATTGCCTCGCTGCTGTTGCAGTCTCAGGTGATTTTCACCATTCTGCTCAGCGTACTGTGGCTCAAGGAAAGTATCTCCCGGTCTCAAATTTTCGGCATTGCGATTGCTGTGACCGGATTTAGCCTGTTTTTCATCACCTCGAATGGCAATGCCACCTTACTCGGCGTCACCATGATTATTCTGGCGGGTCTGTTCTGGGCGGTCTCTAATCTGATCATGAAGCAGATGTCGTCGGTGAATCTGTTGCATTTCATGGTCTGGGTCAGTGTCGTGCCGCCGCTGCCGCTCTTTGCGCTTTCCTACCTGTTTGAGACTCAGACGCCTATAGCATTGCTGTTGGAAACGACTGAGAAAACCTGGTTGTCGGTGGCCTACGTGGGCTATATCTCCACACTCCTGGCGTTTGCGATTTGGGGTTGGCTGCTGAAAAACCATCAAGCTGCGGCGGTGACGCCGTTTGCATTGTTGATCCCGTTGGTCGGAATGCTGGGGTCCAGCCTGCTGCTGGACGAGCAGTTCAGTGTGACGGAATCGGTCGGTGCCAGCCTGATTTTAGTCGGGCTGCTGATCTCGGTGCTGGGGGCACGGCTCTACGGAGCGATCCGGCAGAAAAAACAGCCGAACAGATCAGCCAGTAGCCACAGCGCAGGCCATTCGCGAGAGAGCACATGAATTCACTCGAAGAGCGCAACGGAAGTTATGGTATGAAAGTTTCATTGGTTCCGATCACCCCAAGTGACCGTCCTACTCTGGAGCGTTTGTTTCAGTTTTACCTATACGAGATGGCAGCATGTCTGGCTTTGCCGCTTACGGATGAAGGACACTACACCTATCGTCCGGCGCTGTTGGACGGATACTGGGCGCAACCGGAACATGAGCCGTTTTTCATTGTTGTTAAGAGTCAAGTGGCGGAAAGCGAAGCTGCAGTACAGGAACTGGCGGGTTTTGCCCTGATCCGCCGCTATCCGCAAGATCCAACCCGTTATGACATTGATCAGTTCTTTGTTGCCCGAAAGTTCAAGGGGCTGGGGGTCGGCAAACAAGCCTTGGCGAATCTACTCCATCAACTCCCCGGGAAATGGCAAATCCGGGTGTTGGTAGAGAACGAACCGGCGATCGCGTTCTGGCAGTCTGCGGTGAGACAAGCGGTCGGGCAAAATTATGAGCACTCGATGGATCTGGATGTCGACCTGAAGATGCATTTCTTCCGGTTTGAAAACTAACCGATCCTGTGAATGTGATGTCAGCAAATTAGCAAGTTTAATCCAGCAATCAAGGCAGAAGATGATTCATTTTAAATCCGCAGAAAGCGTCTTTAACTTTCGCAGCGTGGCTGTCATTGTCCATGAAGAGTATGTGTTGTTGCATCAGAAGCGCGGGGATGATTTCTGGGCGCTGCCTGGTGGCCGAGTCGAATGGTTTGAAGACTCAGCGGCGACTGTAGTCCGGGAAATTCAGGAAGAGCTGGGTCAAACGGCGACTGTCGTTCGGCCATTGTGGCATGTTGAAAATTTCTTCGGCTTCGAAGGCAAGCGCTTTCATGAGCTGTCGACCTATTACCTGATGGCATTGGTCGAGAGCGACTTGCCATTTGGGACCGCAGCTTTTTCAGGGATCGAGGAAGATGTGGACTTACTCTTTCAGTGGTTCCCGATTGATGAACTTACCGCCGTGCCGCTGTATCCGGAATTTTTGAGAGAAAAACTGAATGGTTTACCCGAAGGGGTCGAGTTTATTCGGGTCAATGAATTGACTTAACTGATGACCGATATTCGAAAGGAAATGAACGATGTATCAGCTCTATTACTACCCCAATAATGCCAGCCTGGCACCGCACTTTTTGCTCTATCACATGGGGCTCGATTACGAACTGGTGCTGGTGGACAAGAAATCGAATTCCCAAAAATCAGCGGATTATCTTAAGCTGAACCCGGCGGGAAGAATTCCGACCCTGGTCGATCAAGGACAGCCGATCTTTGAAAGTCCGGCTATTTGTATTCATCTCTGTGAACAACATCCGGATCACACACTGATCCCACCGCTGGGCAGCAGCGCGCGTCCGCTGTTCTTCCAATGGCTGGCGTATTTGAATAATACATTGCAGGCCGAGCTGATGGTGCGCTATTACCCGCATCGCCATACCAATGACGAAAGCACGATCCCGAATGTCATTGCTGCGCAGGATGATCGCATTGCCGATGCCCTGGCGGTGATCAACGATCAATTGGCAGACAAGCCGTATTTACTCGGCGAGCAGATCTCAGCCTGTGATTATTTCCTGTTTATGCTGGCTGAGTGGTGTTTGCCGGCCAAGAAATCACCGCTGGATTTCCCGCATCTGGCGGGCTACCTGAAGCGAATGACGGCCTTGCCGACAATTCGGGCGGTGTGCGAAATTGAAGGGATGGATCTCAGCCCATTCGAATCTGTGCAGTAGGTCTTCGGAACGGGATCAACCGCAAAAGTCACCTGATCCATGCGATGTGTGAGTCAGCTCTGGGTAAAAAGCGTTTGCACTACACTTAAGCAAGCGCTTTTTACTTTTTGACATCTCGAATTTTATGCTGAGGTGTGTTGATAAGGAGCTGTCATGCCCGGAGCCTATGCCCATATTTCTGCAGCCTATCTGGCCGCAGAGAAAGCGCAACAATCCGCTTTGCAATCGGCACCCAAGCAAGCCAGGAACATCCTGAGCCGTCACCAAAAATTTATTGAATTGGGCAGTGTCAGTCCGGATTTTCCCTACCTGAAAATTGGCGATCTGGCACAAAACGCCTGGGCAGACAGGATGCACTATGAGCAGGTCGGGGTCTTCATTCGCCATTGCATCGCCGAGGTGGCAAAGCTGTCCGGGTTATCGCAGGAAAAAGCCTTTGCCTGGTTGTGTGGTTATGTCGCGCATGTGGCGACTGATATCACCATTCATCCGGTCATTGAACGACGCGTCGGCCCCTATGAGGCGAATCAGACGGAGCATCGGATCTGCGAAATGCACCAGGATGTGCATATTTGCCAGCGCTTTGGCCTGAGTGAAGCACATCGGATTGAGCGGCTGGCGAACTATATTGGGACCTGCACCCACGCAGAGAATAATCGTCAGCTGGACCCGGTGATCTCAACCTTGTGGGAACAATGCCTGATGGCCACGTTTGGCCGGGATCCGGCAGTGGAATCACCCATGATCCATGACTGGTATACCGGCTATCTGAAGGTGTTGAAAGGTATTGAAGAAGGACACAAACTGTTGCCGTTTGCCCGGCACGTCGGTGCACAGTTGGGGCTGGCCTATCCCGAACAGGTCGATGATTCTTATATCCGGGAGCTGAAGACGCCCTTGGGGGTTCAGCACTATGATCGGGTGTTCGACCGGGCAGTCCTGCAGATCGTCCGGTATTGGGACGTTACTGCACGGGCGGTATTTGAAGCCGGAGAAACCGACGGTTTTCGGAATTGGAACTTAGATACCGGGCGATGTGAAAACGGGCAACTGACAGCCTGGGAAGATTCCTGAATTTGATGTTCTACGAGTAATTACCGCCAAATTCGTGATTTTCAGCTGAATTCGCATCAGTTGTGGACACTGCGCTTGAATGGTCGGATGAGTTGAAACATAATGATTAACAACTTGTTCACAAATGCGGATGCCCGAAACCATGAAGCTCCATAAACTGGAAGGCTACATTCAGTCGATTTACCTGGTCGAATATGAGCACGGATTATTGCTGCTTGATGGTTGTACCCGGGCAGATATCGGCATGCTCAAACATTTCATTGTCGGACAGCTGCATCGGCCGTTTACGGATTTGAAGTTGGTGGTGGTGACCCACATGCATCCTGACCATGCCGGAGCGGCGGCCAAACTACGCCAGTTGAGCGGGTGCCGGGTTGCTGCTGCGAATGTGCCGGGCCAGTGGTACAGCGGGGTGGATGGCAAACTCATGCATTTGACCGATATTCTGCTGGCAAAATGGGTCGCCAAACGGATGAGAAAGCCCCGGCGTAATCTCTGGTATACCTGCACGTTGACGCCGGATATGAAGCTCAATGATGGGGACAGCTTACCGGGGTTTTCGGAGTGGCAGGCGCTGTTTACTCAGGGACATACGGATCGCGATCTCTCGCTGTACCATCAGCCCAGCCATACGGTATATGTCGCGGATCTGATGGTGAAAGTGAAAGGGCGCTATATTCCACCATTCCCTGTGTTCTATCCCAACCGTTATCGCCACTCGCTGAAGAAAATTATGGCGATGGCACCTTCGTCCCTGATCCTTGCCCATGGTGGTGAAGTGTATCCCTCACCGGAGGACTACCAGTATCTGCTGTCGCGCGCACCCAGCGTCCCGATGACCCACTGGCGTTCGGTGAAGTCCAAGTTGCGTAAGGCGTTGCGACGGGCTGCATGAATGACGGGCGGGATGAACGAGGCAACCGCATACATTGCCTCGTTTGACCCGTTTCCCTGCATTGCGCCGAAGCACCATGTTTTTATGGCCTCAGTCCTTCATACTTTCTGTGTCTGTGGTGTGTTTCGCCAGTGCGTTGGACGGCTCGGTTGAGAGCTGAGCCGTGGCGGTTGTCATGGTCACAATATCGACGGTGAGCTCACCTTCGCCAAGCAGCTCATCAACCAGGTGTTGAGAGAACGGCCAGTAGTTCAGTTTGGCTTCCAGTGAGAGCTTGCCGTGGATGTTGTCCGGGACCAGGAAAGTATATTCAACAATCGTGTAGCCATGGGGAAGAATACGGGTATCCGATAGGATCCGATCGACCTCCCAGACGTTAAGATCAACCACGTCGCCATTTTTATCTCCCAGGGTCACTTTAAAGCTTTTTGTCCCTGGCTCCGTCTGTCCGTCCACCACCGCGCCTGAGCGATAAATGGGTGCTTGCTCGCTGCTGCGCACGGTAAAATCGACCCAGATCTCACGCCCTTCCGGGAAACCGGTCGGGAGCTTGTGCCCGGCACCGACGTTTGACACTTTCACCTGAATGGTGGCGAGTTCTCCGGCAACCAGCGACTCCGGCAGGGCGATAAATTCCACCGTGGCTGCAGAGTGCAGCATTTCACGGGCGAGCTCCGCGCCGATGGGATCGTTGAAATACTGATGCAGGGTTGAGTTTCCGCCAGAGAACGCATGCGAGTAGATGTGCTCTCGTTCTTTGCCCATGACGGCAGATTTCCCCGGGTTAGTTTGCTTGCCGGGGCCAGGCGTCATGTGGCAATCCTGGCACTGGACCCCCTGCTCGTTATAGGCACTCTCTTGCCATTCATCATAGGTTCGCTCAATGGGCGTGCTGTTGAACGGGTGGGAAACGTTATGGCACACCGAGCAGAACTCAGATTTGGTGTGTAAGTCTGAATATTCTGTCTGGTGATAAGGCGAGTTGGCATCATGCCGCGGCCCGAGTTTGATGTGTTTGTCCCGGTTGGGAGCCAGGATATACGCACCGTTATCGCTGCCGGTGATCTCACGAATATTATGGCAGACTTCGCAGTTGACCCCGGGCAGGTTGTCATCTTGATCCAGTGTCGCTGCCGAAGCATTCATGCTCGTCATGCCAATCGGGCTGTGGCAGGCGATACAGAAATTATCAACTTTCCCGTCGGTTGCCTGGCTGGCGCGTTTGAACAGGGCCTGGTAAATAGGATCTTTCCAGGAGTGCGCCATCACGGAGCGTTGCCACTGTTGATAAATTTCACCGTGGCAGCCTTTACAGACCTCCGGGCTTTCAAACATCTCAGGTTTCAGGGGACGGTCAGTACTGGCGCGGGAAGGATAGAATGGGAGTTGTTGGTGAATGGCCTCGGTGGAGTCTGGCTTATGAGGTTTCAGCCATTTTTGTGCGGTTGGTTCAGCCTGAACAATGGCGGACTGGCATGCGAGGATACCCGCCAGCGAGATCAGGATGGTTACGGTGAACCGGCTGGGGTGCGTGGCCCGGTGAAGGTTGAAAAAGTGATGTGATTGCCGTAATTCTTTGGTTTGCCAACTTGAAAGTGTATCGTATCTGTTCATAAAACAATTCCTATGAACTTGTTTGTTATCGATGACCCACGCTTACAGTGGTGTCCAGTAAAACAGACTGAGTGTAGACAGGAATGCTGGCAGAAGATGTCGCGATGTTGCAAAAGATTCAGAGTTATTTGGGGCTTAGAATGAAACGCTATGAATTAGTCCGGAGGATGTATGGAAGGAAAGGCAGTCACTGGGTTTGCCATGATCGGGTTTGCAATGGTGAGTACGCTGTTGTTCGGTTGTAGTGAACCGCTTGAGGTGACGGTGACCCCCACCCGGGATGTCGACCATTTTCAGGTGACGGCGCAGACAAATATCGATATGTATTGCCCGACAGGGATTTGCAAATTTGAGCTGGCTGCAAGCCAGGAAACAGCCATTACCATCAATATGCACTACACCGATGCCCGCAGCTTCGAAAAAATCGAAGGGGTGAGTGTGACCGGCAGGCAAGGGGCGACGGTAGCCATGGTTGATGACAACACGTTCAGCCTGACGCTCGCCGGGGAGAACGAGCTCACGAAAATTCAGGTTGTCGATTACTATCGGTATTAAAATCCGGTGTTGTTCGCCTTTCGGCCGGCGCTCGTCAACCCGGTGATTTGATCAATTTCCGTTTGTGCCGATTAGACACGCCGGCAGCGGGTTTCTCCGGGATCGGTCGTCTTTCCGCCAGCAAATGGCGGATTGCCAGAATTGGGTGCCGGAGGAGCATTCTCGGCCCGGCATAGCGCATGATCTGCTGAGATCGCTGTTTGTATTCGGCCTTGTAGCAGTGAATCGGACAGACGCGACAAGTGGGCTTGTCTTCGCCGTATGGGCAGCGATCCAGCCGGGTGAATGCGTACTGCAAAAAGTCCCGGCATGGTTTGCAGACGACCTGGCTGTGATGATGGTCACGACAGTAGATCTGCACCATCGCCTTAATCGTTTTAAATTCGGTATTTAAGCTGCCGTATAAGATAACAGCTTGTTTTGTATCGCTCATAATTGCACCGCCGTGTTTTCTATTGCCTGCGCGACAAAGGTATATTGAAAATATAACTATTAATCTGCATAGGAAATATGATCTAAATCGTGATCGATATGATCAGAATGCTCGAACTTGTTATAAGCATGAAAAAATAATGGCTTTTAATGCAAGAAATCACCCTGCATGGGTTGATTTCATTGAGTTTGAGCAGTAGTATCCGCTCCTCTTTTTTTGTGGTGGTGTATATGAGCAGATTTGAGTGCCTGGAAAGAATTGTCGACGAATACCGTAAGAAAGTTCGTGACGCTGAGTTTAATAAACAGAATGACAGTGAAGTCGCAAAAGTCTTAGTTCTGCTTGTTGGAAACTCTATGTTCAGCTTGGCAGACGAATTTGCGGACTGGGTCAATCGTGGCGGCGATCGCAGCTACGGTGGCAAGTTCTTCGTGTCGAAGCAACTGATGACGTTGCTGGAACCGGTCACTTTCCGCGGTGTTACCGTACGTCGTGATTCGATCAAACTGTTCCGAATCTCATAACGGTCTGGTTCATTTTGTGAGTTCAATGACACTCATAAAGAAAAATTGAAGAACATTTTCGCCTCGCTCTGTCAGACAGAGCCGGGTGCGTAGAAAAGGATGCCTTGGCATCCTTTTTTGCTTTCAGAACATAGGCTTGCATCAGGGGCTGGATAAAAGGCCCGAACTGTGGTCAGATAGGCAGCACGTCAAGTCAGAGAAGAGAATCACCGATAATGGATGCAGAATTTTGGCATAGCCGATGGGCTGAAAATCGCATTGGTTTCCACCTGAACGATACCAACCCGGTATTGGCCAAATACTGGCCCCGCCTGAACACCTCGCGCGAAGACACTGTGCTGGTGCCGATGTGTGGCAAGTCGCTGGATATGACCTGGCTGGCAGAGAAACATACGCAGGTGATTGGGATCGAGCTGAGTGAAATTGCCGTGCGCGCGTATTTCTCTGAGCATCTGTACACGCCGACCGTGATCCCGCTGGGGAACGGCCAGTCGCTGTATGAGTTTGATGAGGTGAGCATCTATTGCGGTGACTTCTTCGCGACGAAGATTGATCCGGTGGATGTGGTTTATGATCGCGCAGCATTGATTGCGATGCCGCCTTCGATGCGCAAATTGTATGTCGAGCAATTGCTGTCGATGGTCAAGGCCGGTGGCCGGATCTTGCTGGTGACGCTGGATTACCCGCAAGCTGAGATGGACGGACCGCCATTCTGTGTCACCGGGGAAGAAGTGGCGCAACTCTTCAGTGGTTGTCAGATCACCCACCTGGAGCGGGACGAGGCCGATGAGAGCCATCCGCGCCGCCAGAAAGGCCTGACGCGTTTTGCGGAAGAAGTCTGGCTGATTGAACTGCCGTAAACAGCGCAGTCTGATTGGCAGAGTCGCTGCCAGCCGGTAGATACGCGTTGAATGACAAAAGGAGCCTCAGGGCTCCTTTTTCATATCGGGATGCGACGCAGAAACACCGTTGCAAGGATTACTCGAAAATCACTTTCACATCCGCTGCGGTGGCTTTGGCGGCCTCAATTGCGTTGTCGGTTGATTCCCGGCGGCAGAGGGCGACGCCCAGACGGCGGCGGCCGTTGATTTCCGGCTTGGCAAACAGGCGCAGTTGGGTCTGAGGTCGCGCCAGGGCCGCGGTCAGGTTGTCGAAGCGGACGTTGTCGGAAACGCCTTGGGGCAGGATCACCGCAGACGCCGCCGGACCGAATTGCTGAATGCTATGTACCGGCAGCCCGAGGAAAGCGCGCACGTGGAGGGCAAACTCGGACAGATCTTGCGAGATCAGCGTCACCAGACCGGTATCGTGCGGGCGAGGGGAGACTTCACTGAACAGAACGTTGTCACCCTGGACGAAAAGCTCAACCCCGAACAAGCCGTAACCCCCGAGAGACTGGACTACTTTCTCGGCGACTTGCTGCGCCGCTTTCAATGCCGCGTCGGACATCTGCTGAGGCTGCCAGGATTCGCGATAGTCGCCGTCTTCCTGACGATGGCCGATCGGGGCGCAGAAGTGGATCCCGTCGACAGCGCTGACGGTCAGCAGGGTGATTTCATAATCGAAATCGACAAAGCCTTCGACAATCACGCGCCCGGCACCGGCGCGTCCGCCTTCCTGCGCATATTGCCAGGCCGATTCGATATCAGCCTGGGTTTTAACCACGCTTTGCCCTTTACCGGAGGAGCTCATAATCGGCTTGACCACACACGGCATGCCGATTTGCTCAATGGCTTGGACAAAGTCAGGGTAAGTTTCAGCAAACGCATAAGGGGAGGTCGGGATACTCAGAGTTTCTGCAGCCAGGCGGCGGATCCCTTCGCGGTTCATCGTCAGTTGGGTGGCTTTGGCGGTCGGGACGACATTCACGCCTTCGGCTTCCAGTTCAACCAGGGTATCGGTTGCAATGGCTTCGATTTCCGGCACAACGTAATGCGGTTGCTCCTGCGCAATCACAGCCTTCAGGGCATCGCCGTCCAGCATATCAATCACATGATGACGATGGGCAACTTGCATGGCCGGCGCATCGGCGTAACGATCGACGGCGATGACTTCCAGACCTAAGCGCTGACATTCAATGGCGACTTCTTTCCCCAGTTCGCCGGATCCTAGTAACAGGACACGGGTGGCACCGGGACGCGTAGCTGAACCTAACATGACGTTTCCTTACACTAAGTATTGATATTGCTGGGAATCATACAGGATTTGCAAATTTGCGCAAACGTTTGCGCGCTGGTTGTTTAAATGTCCGGCATTGCGGAAAAGCTTTCACCAGCGCACCTGAGCACGCGTATTTTGTGCCACGTCTTTGCTGTGACTTGCTACGAGTTTTTGAAGCAAGTCACCACGTGTTTCGAAGCTGTTCGCTACGTATTGAAAGCCCTGCGCCACGCTTTCAATGCCTTTTGCAACAGCTTTAAAGCGCTGTTTAGGGCCTGAGATATTGTCAAAGTTGTGTCATGTTTGGCGGCCGGGGGTCGAGTTAGACACCTGTTTGAGGTTAACTTGTTGCCAGGCTTAGCAATGGCAGAGTTTTATTCATGAAAAAAATAGTTTTAGGTCTTGCACTGGCGCTGTCGGTGCCAATGTCAGCACAAGCAGGCCAGAGTGCCGGTGTCTTTTTTGGCAGTCCGATGAGCGGCGTACAGTTGAAACACAATGATTTACGCTTTTCCGTGGGCGTGGATGATTTCGGGGTTGCGGTGGATAAAACCTTCAACCTCGGCTCCCTGACCAATAATCCCGAGCTGAACAGCTTCTATACCTTCGCCGGGGCACAGTACGTCGATGATAATGACCATAAGCACAAGCATGATCATGACAATGAACTCGGCGTCCGCGCAGGGGTTGGTTTTGAAGTGCCGGTCGAAAAATTCGAGTTCTACGGTGAGGTCGGCCCGACCCTGTACGTGGTCGAGGATGTCGACATGGAGCTGGAAGGCGCGCTGGGTCTGCGTTACCGCTTCTAAAGCCCGCTCGTTACGGCTTGTCATCAGCCCCAGGTTGGATTGTTCCGGCCTGGGGCTTTGTTTTTTTGGAAGAGAGCGAGTTGGAAGAGAGTGAGTTGGCTGAGCTCCAGTTTGCCCGGTTTCCGGATACTGAGTGTCTGTTTACTTCGAGCTTGCGGCTTCCTGGAAATACTTCTTGGCCCCGTCATGCAGCGGTGCTGCCAGCCCATTGTCCATCATCTCCTTGGGATCCAGATTGGAGAATGCCGGATGCAGTTTCTGGAACGTACTGAAGTGCTCGAAGACTGATTTGACGATCTGGTAGATCACCTCGTTCTCCATGCGGGCTGAAGTGACCAGGGTGGCATGGATCCCGAAGGTGCTGACCGCTTGAGGGGTTCCCCGATACATCCCGCCCGGAATACTGGCGAGCTGATAAAACGCATTCTCCTCGATCAGCTTGTTCACGGCCGGACCACTCACCGGCACAATCACGCTATTGCATGCTGTGGTGGCTTCCTTGATGGTGTTGTTCGGGTGGCCGACGGTGAACACGATGGCATCCACTTTGTTTTCACATAGAGCCCGGGACTGCTCGGCGGCGTTGAGTTGCGTCACTTTGGCAAAGCTTTTTGTGGTCCAGCCCATGGCCTCCATCAGCACTTCCATGGTCCCCCGTTGCCCGGAGCCCGGGTTGCCGATATTCACGCGTTTGCCTTTCAGATCGGCAAAGGTCTTAATCCCGGCATCTGCCCGCGCCACGACGGTAAATGGCTCTGTATAAATCGAAAATACTGTGCGTAGCGATTTAAACGGCCCCTTGTCGGCAAACACACCGGTGCCGAGATAAGCATGATACTGCCAGTCTGATTGCACGATCCCCAGGTCCAGTTCTCCGTCCCGGATGGCATTGAGGTTATAAATGGAGCCGTCGGTGCTTTCGACGGCGCAGCGAATACCGTGCTGCTCGCGCTGAATGTTGACCAATCGACAGATGGCCCCGCCTGCCGGGTAATAGACGCCGGTCACCCCGCCGGTCCCGATGGTGATAAAACTTTCGGCTTGCGCCGGTGACAGCAGGGCGGATGCAAGGACCACCAGGAACCAGAAAATAACGCCGGGAAGTTTCATATCGTCCCCTTCGGGATACAGTGATGACAGCACTACAAGAAAGCCGGGGTTGAATCAAAAGTATATACCGAACTCGATTGTCGCAGCGGATGGCAAGTTCGGGGATGCCGGCGGATATAAAAATCCCCGCACAGGGCGGGGATTGAATGATGTTGCTCGGGCTTGTCTGGACTAGCTCAGGGCTTACGCCGGCTGGCGTTTGATTGCCGCTGCGCGCTTGTTTTCCCATTGGGTGATAAAGGCCACCGAGAGGATGATAATCGCCGCACCCAGCCACAGCCGTCCCGGTGGGACCCAGCCGAAGACAACCCAGCCGGCCAGGACATTCAGCGGCAGTTTGGCATGGTCAAACGGCTGAACAAAGGAGGCATCCGCCACGGCATAGGCTTTGGCAATCGCCCATTGGGCCAGCGCCGTGAGTAAGCCAGCACCCAACAGCAGTAACCAGGACAGCCCACCGGTTGGCATGGTGAAGTCCGGGACGGCCAGGAACAGATTAAACGGCGTGATCAGCAACAGCAGATATACCACGATGGTGGTCGGGGAATCATGCGCCGACATGCGCTTGACCATCAGGGAGTAGCAGGCCCAGAAAAACGCCGCGCCGACCGGCAGTAAAGAGGCCCAGTTAAACGCATCTGACCACGGCTCTAAGATAATCATCGCGCCGCAGAAACCGGTCAGGGTTGCAGCCCAGCGTGCCGGTCCGACATTTTCTTTCAGGAACAAACCGGAGCCGATGGTTGCAAACAGCGGGGAGGTCATCAGCAGAGCGATCCCCTGCCAAATCGGAACCGGATACGCCAGTGCCCAGAGCCAGAGCTGAATCCCAATGACCGACAGGAATACACGCAGGCAGTGCATGCCAAAGTGTTTGGTCTGTAATGCGCGTCGCAGCCCGAGGCTCTGCAACCAGGGGAAAATCGCCACCAGGGCAATAAAATACTGGATCAGCGCAACAGTTGTGGAAGGTAACTGCAGCATGACACTCAAATACTGCGCCATGCTGTTGACCATCGCGAAGGCAAGTCCTGCGCTGAGCATCCAGCAGGCGCCCTGGAGCGGGTTGTGTTGATGTGACATGAAATTATGATGAATTGGTAATAAATAAGTCTTTCGGCATCATAACCCCGGTGACTGGATGTTGAAACTAATTTGTAAAGAAAAACCGCCAACTGGCGGTTTTTGAAGGGGAATAGTGACCGTTCGTCGCGGTTAAGCAGCAACGAAGCTCAGCGGAATGTCCGGGTTCAGGGCTTCCAGCGTATTTTGCGTATCCGCCAGATAACTGATAGTGCCGTCAGCGGCTTCGACCAGCGCGGCTTCTTCAATTTCAGTCAACGGATATCCCGCCATGTTCATATTGATCAGCGCGACTTGCAGCGGCGGCAAGCTCGGGTTGAATGCCGCATTTTCCGCATACATGCCGGTGAAAATGCGTCCGTCTTTGGCTTTCAGTGCAACACCGCCAAAGCTGTTGGAATAGGGCGCGTGAGAGCGGTTCGCTGCCTGGCAAGCTTCGGTGATCAGGGCTTCACTCGCTTCGGTCGTCAAGCCGTGGTTGACCTGGGTCATCAGCGCTTCGGTGATGTTCAGATCGGCCGGGCCGAACGACTCCGGTAAATATTCTTGTAGTGTTTTGGCTTCACGTTCAGGGAGTTGAACAATCAGCTCCTGGGCCGTGGTTAGCTCGTTCATGAACTGGCGGCAGTGGCCACAAGGACTGTAATTGATCGTAATATCGCTGATGCCGGTTTCACCTTTCACCCAGGCATGGCTGATCGCAGATTGCTCGGCATGAACCGTTTGGGATAAGCCGGTGCCCAGGAATTCCATGTTGGCGCCGAAGTAAAGGCGACCGGATTGACCCCGGACAATTGCACCGACGAAGAAATTAGAAATAGGAGCAACAGAATAAGCAGCGGCAATAGGGAGGAGAGCGAGGCGGAGTTCGCTGTCTGACAATTGGGTTTGTTCTAGCAACTGCTGGAACGTTTCTGGACTCAAGGTTGCATCAAAGTCTGGCTGTTCCAAAACAGGCTGTAGTGCAGCCGCCAGTTCTGCCGGTAATGTGCCTAAAGCATCCATTACTTTAGTATGCATGAGTTTGTCACTCCGTATTGTGTATGGAGAAACATTGTAGACCCGGCCATTTTAAATGAGTGTGATCTTTATCACATTAGCGTTATGTTCGTTTCATTCATTACATAATTGAGAGTGGCATCACACAGGGTTGGATTTTTATACTTATATTTTTCAATAAGTTAAAAATGTATTCGATTGCCTGCACAATGCCACACTTTTGTGGGTTTGGTCACTGACTAATGGAACAACGCCAGGATCAGGGGATAAATCACCGGTGCCAGCAGCGAAGTGATGACGCCGCAAATGACCAGCGCGAGCGATCCGAACGCGCCTTCCTGATGATTTTCTTCCGCCGCTTTAGCGGTACCCAGCGCATGGGAAACCGTCCCGATGGTGAGTCCTCGCGCCATCGGTGAGTTGATACGAAACAGCTTGAACAGCGGATAACCCAGGATAGCGCCGAACAGGCCCGCCATAATCACCATCACTGCGGCAATCGACGGCATACCGCCGAGCTGATCAGAAACGGCCATCGCGATCGGCATGGTGACCGACTTCGGCAGGATACTAGCGGCCAGTTGCTCATCCATGCCCAGCGACAGCGCGATGGCTGCGCCAAAAACCATCGACAGGACACTGCCGGCCAAGCAAGCGGACAGGATGATTTTCCATTTCTGTTTGATTTGACCCAACTGCTCATAAAGCGGGAAGGCCAGCGCCACGACCGCAGGTTCGAGCAGGGCATTGAGCCATTGGTTTTGTTCGAAGTAGGTGGTGTAGGGCACCTGGAACCACATCAACAAGGGGATAATCACCAGCAGGCAGATCAGAACCGGGTTGATCACCGGGTGATGGATTTTCTTGGAGAGGAATCGCGCACAATAAAAAACGATTAACGTTGTTGCCAGCCAGATCATTGTTTTTCCTTTTTATCGACTGCGAGTCCGAGGATAAGAAAGACAATCAGGCTACTGCCGAGGGTGCTGAGAAGGATTGGCAGCGTGTTGGCCGCGATTAAATCGAGATAGTTAATCAGGCCGACGGCAATGGGAACAAAAAGCAATGCCATGTGGCGGATCATCAGATGACAGCCTTCTTTGGCCCAGTGGGACGGGATGATGCCTGTCGAGAGAACGAGAAACAGGATCAGCATGCCGATGATGCTGCCGGGAATTGCCAGTTCGGTGACGTGCTGGATTGCTTTACCGGCGAGTAAGCAAACCAGGATGATTGCAAAGGAACGAAGATAAGCCATGAGCCTTAATACCGGAGTGGGAAGACTCAATTATCATACAAAATATTTGTGACTCAGACCACAGTTAAAGTGCGTATTGATGATTTAGTAGTTAGAGAGAAAAACAATCGCAACCCCGGCTGCAGCCAGCAAGAAGACAGAGATCTTGTGCATCAAACTGTACTTCACAATATGCTCCGTCGCAGATTCCAGTTTGGGGGCGGGATTGGTTTCATCCGTTAGTCTGGGTCGTTTATCATAGGCATGGACATGGCGGCAGGTTTTCTCCGGCATCGGCACCCGAAATCCGAAATGGGGCAGAACTTCAATCGGGATCGCCATGGTACCTTCGTGCTCCAGTTTTTTCGACAGCGCCAGCAACAAGGTATTGAGGTCAAAATGGCCGTGGCTCTCATCTTCGTAGGGATCGAGCTGGATAAAGGTTTTATCAAACAAACACTGCGCGCTGATCACTTCGCCGGCAAAGTAGCACAAGGTTTCCAGCAACCGGGATTCATGCAGGGTGAGTTTGGTTTCGGAATGATCTTTCCAGACCAGTAACCTTAAGTCAGGCTCAAAATCTACGTGCTTAAAACGGTAGCAACGCGTTAATGCTTTCGTCGTCATATCAGCCACTTATACTCCAACAGATACAGCTTAGACTTCAGCGGTTCTCATGCCAATCAGATGGGAGATAAGGAATGAGAGCGTCAGAAAGTCAATCTATTCAGACTCAGACGGCCAGGCGGAATGAGTGTGATGAACGAGTGCCTACGTAATAAGTTTTGACGGCAATACCCTGAAGTTCAAACCGTGAAAATGAGATTATGGCGGAAAAAAAGCCCCCCGGTTGTTACAGCCGGAGGGCTGAGGTGGTTTTCCTTTTGATGATCGGGTGTTAGCAGGGATTCTCACCGTCTCAACCCGGAGAACAGGGTGCCGATAAACTAGACTAGGCTTTCCACGTACTCGTACACCGCCTTGAGAATGGCCATCTTTTTCTCATCAGATTGATGGGACAGTGCGATTTCTTCCAGATTCTGCATGTAGCCCGGCAGGCTGGACTCGAAATAATCCTGGCAGTGGAACTTCCACTGTTGCTGCTCTTTATAGTCCAGCGTCATCGGGAAGTTTCGGGCCCGGTAACGGAACAGCAGCGGTTTGATCCGTTTGTCATCGACCTTCAGCTCAAGCTTGGCCAGCTCTACCGGCGACGTTTCACGGATGATGTCCATTGACGAACGATCGGCAGTTGAGAAGAAACCGTTATAGAGGTGGGTGTCGACATTATCCGACGGCTCAAACTCACGATCGGCACTGAAGATGGCCAGCAGTTTCTCCCGTACTTCCGGGTGTGATTTCAACAGTTGGAGGTTCTTCAGGCACTGCTCGCGATCGATGCCGATCCGCGCCGCATCTTCCGCTTTCAGCGTTTTCGCCGGTGCCAGTACCGGGCACTTATTGAGGTGAACCAGCTTAACCGGCACCGGCAGCTCGTCCGGGCCGAGATCGCTGCGTTTGGTATAGAGGCGCTCGCGCAGGGTATCGGCATCGAGCTCGATCAGCGGGGTTGGATCTTTGGCCAGATTCACCGTGATCACTGCATTTTTGTTATCCGGATGCCAGGCCATCGGTACAATCCAGCTGGTGTTACCGCACTCTACGCCAAACATCCCCGAGACATGGACCAGCGGGGTCATCTCGGCAATATCGATCAGCTCTTGCAGCTTGCGCTTATGGCGCAGGCTGAACAGGTAATTAAACAGTTTGGGTTGGTTTTGTTTCAGCAGCTTCGCCAGCTCAATGGTGGCGTGGACATCGGCCATCGCATCGTGCGCATTGGCGTGTTCAATGCCGTTGGCAACCGACAGATCTTCCAGCCTGAAGCTCGGCAGGCCGTCGTCATTGTCCGGCCAGTTGATCCCTTCCGGACGCAGCGCATAGCAGGTACGCATAATGTCCAGCAGATCCCAGCGCGAGTTGCCGTTCTGCCAGCTCCAGGCATACGGGTCGAAGAAGTTGCGATACAGGGTGTAGCGCGTCACTTCATCATCGAAGCGAATATTGTTGTAACCAATCACACAGGTATTGGGCTTCGACAACTCTTCGTGAATACGGGCAATAAACTCCGGCTCCGGCAAGCCTTTTTCATGGGCTTCCTGCGGCGTGATCCCGGTAATTAAACACGCCTCAGGCGACGGCAGGTAATCGACCGGCGGCTTACAGTAGATGACCAGCGGCTCACCGATAATGTTGAGATCCATATCCGTTCGCACCCCGGCGAACTGGCACGGACGATCAAGAGAAGGGCTGGCCCCGAAGGTTTCGTAGTCCAGCCAAAACAGGGTTGGCTCATTTGTATCATTCATAGTGTTTTCCAGAAGTCATCGTATTCATATTAAGTGCTTGTTCTAACAATGACTTTCAAATGCTATACTGTACACTTATACAGCAGTTAATTCCTGCGCAATCACGTTTGGGATTTGCATTTGTGTCCAAATCTGCGTCCAAAAATTTGCGCTGTGTGTCCAAATCGTCTTCTGACAACGGCGTCCATACGTGGACTTTTCAAGGATTTATATGACTATTTTAGACCGGCAACTAAAACTCATTGCCAAGCAAGACACCTACGAGGGTCCGTCTGAAATCAGTGACGGAGAAGGCCTGGTTGCCCGCATTTCACCCACCGCAAATATCACCTTCCCCTATCGCTGCCGGTTCAATGGCAAAAGCCTGAGAATCAAGATCGGTAAGTATCCCGCAACTACCCTGAAGGAGGCAAGGCGGAAGCATAAAATCATGATGGAATTGAGGGAATCCGGCCGAAATCCCGAAATTGCTTTAACCGGTGAGCAAGATTTCGTCACCTTCGACGACTGCTGAATTACTGGCTGAAACACTATGTCCCGACCTTAAAGAAGGGCACCCAGGCGCTCTATCATTCCTTCGCCAAAAACTACTTCCTTGGTACCTTCCCCGACAGAAACGTCGAAACCATCCCCGCCCGTGAATGGATGCAATGGCTGGACGCCATCAGCGCCGAGAAACCCAAAACCGCCAACTCTATTTTTGCCCAGCTGCGCTCATGCCTGAACTTCTGCAAGAGCAAATTCATCATTGAACGTACCGACGTCGACCGCATTAAAAAGCAGAACGTTGGTGCTCGGCCGGAGAACGGGAATCGGGTGCCGACCTGGTCTGAACTCGCCCTCATCTGGCAGGCCATTGAACGCAGCCGCGCCAGCACCGCCAACAAGACCCTTCACCAACTCACCATGCTGTGGGGCAACCGCCTCTCAGAGCTTCGCCTTGCCCGCCGTTCCCACTTCGATATGAAAGCCGGCATCTGGACTGTGCCCAAAGAGCTCAGCAAAACCAACAAGCCGATCCGCCGACCCATCCCCACCAAAGTCCGATCCATCCTTGAGCGCGTCATGGAAACCTACGACGACGTGCTGTTCCCAGGGCAAGACCTTAACACCCCAATCAGCATTTCAGCCGCCAACCGCTATATCCGCCGCATACGCGCCAGCCTGCCATTAGAAGCGTGGCGAACCCACGATTTCCGCCGCTCGCTTTCTACCGGTGCCTCAGAGCTTGGCGTAATGCCTCATGTGGTCGAAAAGATGTTGGGCCACGAGCTGGGCGGCGTACTGGCCGTGTACAACAAGCACGACTGGCTGGAAGAGCAGCTGGCGGGGTATGAGTTGTATTCTGAGAGGTTGGCTAGCTTTTTGGATGCTGGTGATGGCTAATATGTTTACACCACATGTTTCATATGTTTCATATGTTGAGATGTTCGTTCAGTTTTTTAGAAATAGGGTTCGACAGTGGATTTTTTTAGTTCAGAAATCGGGATTACTATCTCATGGATTTGTACGGTCTTGGGTTTCCTGTACGGTTTTAAAAAAGACAAGGATTATCGAGTTGTAAAAAGCAAGACGGTAAAAACAGAGGAATACAATTTACAACTAAAAAGTTTAGTAAATAATCTTGAGTCGGAGAATTTAAACTTAAAGAATCAGGTTATTAAACTAAATTCTGAAAATAATAACATTGGAAATAAAAAAGTTGGTCAGCAAGGAGAAAAAAATATTTATAACGAAAAAGTTACTGGTGGCATGAAAATTGAAATGTAGGTCAGTATGGAAGATAAAGTTGTAAATATAAACAAAGTGATCGGGCCTGTATTTATAGGTGATTCTCCAGAATATAACGTTGATACTGCAATAAATGAGCTTTTAAAGTGCATAGCTAAACAGCATCATGAATTTAGGGATATTAAAAGGAGACCAAGCTCAGATACGATAAATAAGATCTCCCATAATAATATAAAATCCAAGAGACATATTATTAAACAATACCTTGATTTTTCATCTAAAGTTGAAAATGCATTCTTTTTAATTGATTCTTTAATCCCATTTGGAAAGCAAATTGTAATCCAGAGTCTCAATGATCTATATTACGAGGCGCTTGATGAAATTGATGTTGATTATTTTTCTAACGAAATTGATATTGAAAAAATAAAAGATAACTCAGAGTTTATTTTGGATTATATCATTCAAAAATTAATATGTTCAGTTTATGAGTCCAAGAATGCACCTGAAATTAAAGAGCAAATTGAACTAGGAGTTAATGTTGTTGTTGCTCATGCATTTATTGAATGTGTGGTGCTGGAGAACCCATCATGATTCCAATTGAAGGTTGTGATCCTAAACTTAATGTTTTATATATTGGCGGGAAAATTTTAGAAGAGATTTCAGGCGGTGGAGTAGATCTTGATTATCTGATTAAAGAGATGTCAAAAAAATATAATGTGTCTACTGATCACATAATTTTAACTTTAGATTGGTTATTTATCATATCTGCAATAAATATTAAAAGTAACATGGTGATTATCAATGAAGCTTAAGAGTTTATCGATTAAAATAGATAATAAAGAAAAAAGAAAGGTTCGCTTTAAAGATGGACTCAATTTAATTACTAATGATAAAAATGTTGGTCGTTCAGGTAATAGTGTCGGTAAGTCAACATTATCTAGAGTTATTGATTATATGTTATTAGGCAATATATCGACAGTGTATATAGATGACGAGTATAGAAAACCTAATATTGAAATTGAAAGTTTATTTAAGAATCATGATGTACGTGCAGAGTTAATTTTTCTTGATTACTATGGTCGAGTTCATGAAGCTGTAAGAAATCTTCCGATAGGAAAGGACGAGATTTTTTATATTGATGGTATTGAAGTCAGTAAAAATGAATATGAAGAAATAATGCTGAATTTAATATTTGATGTTAATACTAAACGACCATCTTTAAGAATTATTGCTCCAAAATTTATTAGGAACGATAGTTCAAGAATGTTACATACTACTAAATTCTTAGATCGAAATGCTAGTAGTAGAGATTATAGTGAACTGTATTTATATCTTTTCGGGTTTAACAAAACTGCACTTTTGACGAAGAAGAGAGAAGCTGACAATCTAGCTAAAAGAAAAAAAAAGGTTAAAGAGTCATTAAACGTCCTTGTTAGAGATAAAAAGCCAAGTAATGATATAAAGGCAGTAAAAAAGAAAATATTGGAGTTGGAAAAAAATATTCTAAACATTGATTTTTCGCCAAAAATAAAGAATCCAATAGAAGTTCTACACAGAATTCAACGTGAGGAAGATTCTCTTACTAGTGAGTTATTCAAAATAAATCTTAAAATTGACAATATTAATACAACTATAGAAGTGCTAGAGAGTCAAGGTGGGAATTATTTAGTAAAGGAACTACAGCAGATTTATAGTTTTGCTGGTTTGGCGATTGATAATGTCATAAAGAAGTATGAAGAATCCTTAGCCTTCCACGACAACCTTGTACAAAGGAAAAAACAATACTTGGAATCAGATTTGCCAGAATTAAAGAATGAGTACAGAGAAGTAGAGGAAAAGATTGTAATAAAGCAAAAAGAAAAGGTAGATGTTTTTTCTATTTTGCGTTCAAAAGAAAGTGTTGATAAAATTTCAATTAAGATTAGAGAACTCGGCGATCTAAAAGTTTCATTGGGTAAGCTAGAGGGATTAATAGAGCAGCAGTCATCATCAAAAACTGAATATGAAAATGCTATTAAATCCTTAGAATTGATATTAGATGAAATAAGTAAAGAAATTGAAGTGGTAGAAAGTTTTGAATTAAAATTCAAAGAAAAGTTAAAAAGTGCAACAAAAGTAACACATGACGAAGAATATGAGTTTTCCTTAAATTTTGATGGTATTAGTGGAGTTTGCAAACCAGAGATTATTAATAAGGTTTCTAATCCAGAAGGTGGTAAAAAGAAAGCTGAAGTGATTGCTTTCGATTTTTCATACATTGAGTCTATAGCCGAATTGAATATTAAAAGGCCTAGGTTTGTCATCCACGACAGTATTGAAGATATAGATCAGAAGCAAATTGAAGATATTTTTGCTCTGGCATCAACTTTACCTGGTCAGCAAATTGTTTCTTTGCTTTCTGACAAATTCAGTGATGAAATGTATAATAAGTATATAGCAGATGCTGTTCTTGTGCTTTCTGAAGAGGATATGTTTTTCAAGGTCTAGAATATATTAAATAATTAACATGGTTGCTAATTGAAGTTGATTGATTACTACAAACTATAAGTAATTGATGGTTCCTGGTTCGTTTGGTTAAAATTGAGATTTATCTTAAATATTCTGAGAGCCAGGACTTCGATCCTGTCATAGAGCAGTTTTTTACTCATGTCATCTTTATTATCGTATTAAAATGTTACTGATAGATTAAAAGTACCCTAGCTATATAAAAGTTACTAGTTAGTATGATACCTGTAAATTTTCTACTTTCTAATTTAGTAAAGTGGGCTGTAAGTTTCTAATTTGTACGTACAGCCCACAAAGAGAGAAAGCGTTTATATTTATAAGATTCTTTGTTTTAATTCGCAGCCCCCAACATTTTCTTTCCATTCCTCAACCGCTGATCGTAGCCAGCGGAGCGGCATCAACGTAACCGGGTCCGGGAAGCCGCGGTTTTGGCGCCATTTGTAGATGGTGGCTTTGCTGGTGATGTGGAACATCTCCAACACTTCCTCATGACTGATCAGTAAAGGCGTTGACTGCTCAGTCGCAGCCGTTAAAGATTGAGGACTCTGGTCTTGTTCTTCCTCAGATTTAAACTGTGACGGTGTCACTGACTCAGGCGTATTTACCTTATACGATACTTCAACAGTGGGGTAGCAGGCGTAGTTAAACATCGTCGTTCTCCTCATCAACTTCGAACCAGGCGGCATCACCGTCGGCTTCGATGATGCCTGTTCGTTTAACGGCTCAATCTATACTGATGATGCACTTTTTTGCTATATTTATGAGTCACTTACTGTAATTTATTGATTGCTGTAATGACTTTGATCTGGTGTCAGATATGGTCAGCCGATTCGGTTTTATCATATGGTTTGATGGCGAAAATTTATTTGAGGTGGTTTTTTGAACAATTCCTTTCGATATGGGCTGATGGTCTGTTTTACGCTGATGATGGCAGGATGCGCTAAAAGCTCTATTCTCGATAATCACCGAGAGTATTCACTGATTGATTCGCAGCAATCCCCAATTTATTCAAAGGGGATGAGTACCTGTAGTAAGACATTTAATACTGCGGATTATTATACTGATCCAGAAGCTTATCAAGAGCTTCTTAATTGGCACCTTCAATCTCCGGAGGCTCATAAACCATCATGCCAGAATAATATTGGCTGGCTTTATTATGTTATCGAACGAGATTACCAAAAGGCGAGAGGATGGTTTTCATTAGCTGCAAAAGAAATGGATTTGAACGCAAGTTTCAATTTGGCGCTCAGTTATGACCAACTAGCACAAAACAATGATGATTACAGCAAAGCATTTGTTTTATATTGGCTTGTGGCTAACGAAGGGCATAAATTTGCGCAAAATAATTTAGCTCAATTATACATGCGCGGGGATGGCATCATGAGAAACTTTGAGAGAGCTAACTATTGGCTCAATAAATCGGCTACCAATGGCTATAGTTTGGCATTTGTACATCTTGGAAATTTATACGAGAAGGGTTATGGCGTAGCGCAAGATTATCAACAAGCTGCAAATTATTACGAGAAGGCTGCAGAATTGGAAGACCATATTGGTGAGCTTCGTTTAGCATTGTTATATCTCAACGGGTTGGGCGTAGAGAAAAATGAAAGTGTTGCAAAAGAACTTTTACGATCCTCAGCAGCCAGAGGGAATAGCTCTGCAAGCTTTCATTTGTCACTATTGTCAGGTTAGTTCATCTTCAAAGTTGCTTAAGGCTTCTGTCCAAAGATCCCACTCAATACAACACGGATCAGCTCTGCGCTGAGTACAACGGAGTTGGAAAGGTGGCCAACAAGCACCGCGCTGCCCGCAAGTGCTCCGCTTGCCATGCAGGCCGTATCGCCTGAACCACCGAAGGCCGCTTTGCTGTGTTCTGCCAGTAATTAAAGGCAGATCTCTGGGGAGAACTGCCTATCTGATATTGTGCAATAAACGAATTTTTAGTGAGGTTTGCAATAATGACCGTGGCGGACACCTTTCATGAGTGTATGAAACTGTTCGCCATTAACCTCTATCAGCTGTTCATGATCACCAGACTCAAAATAAACCTTAGAGAGTGAATTGAATGCATCGTCCATAATGGTATCAAGCCCGTAGGCCTCTCCTAAGGGAGGAACCGCACCGCGTTGGCAATCTGTAAATACTTGTTTTATTTCATCTTCAGGTACTAACTCGAGCTCACGGTTGAGCTCATCATTTAGCTGGTGGAGATTGATCCACTCACTGGCCGGGATCACCGCCAGCAGATAGCCCTTTTTATCTTTTAAAACAACACTCTTGGCAAGATGATCTTCTGGAATATGAGCGGCGTGAGCTGTCGCACTGCTAGAAGGTGTTTTAGGGTGAGTAATCGTGTTAAATGAAATGTTTTTTTGGGTCAAATAATTCGAAACTGCTTGTGCAATCGCCATGAAACCACCTCTGACATTGATGATTAAAAATGGGGGATATAGCTTAATATTTATAGAGTTCTGGCCTTCCTAATCGCTGAACCTGAGCTGATGAGTTCCCTAATAAAGCTAGTTTAGAATTGGGAAAAGTAAAACCTAGTGAATAGCTACCGACTTGATAGACACCTTCTAGTTAGACAAAATGACTAATAGAGAGGTGCTTATGAGCAGCAAGCGATATTCTGAAGAATTCAAACGCCGCCATATGATCAATCAGTTAAGGCGTTGACTGCTCAGTCGCAGTAGTTAAAGATTGAGGGCTCTGGTCTTGTTCTTCCTCAGATTTAAACTGTGACGGTGTCACTGGTTTTGGCGCGTTTACCTTATACGATACTTCGACAGTGGGGTAGCAGGCGTCGTGAAACATCGTCGTTCTCCTCATCAACTTCGAACCCGGCGCTTTCTCCGTCGGCTTCAATGCTGCCTGTTCGTTTTACTGCCTGCTCTATACAGATCAGATGTACCCAGAAAGAGGGGATTTTCACGAGTCACAAAACCCAGCACTGCTCCCAACGTTATACTTGAAACAATATACATATCGAACAATTGAATTCGACCGGCTGCTCATGCGTCGGTTGATTCAGTCGTGAGTTTGCGACGGTAAAGCCTATGAACTGGAAACTTGCCTACGCCATCGGTTTTCACCCTTGGGAAGAGACTGACCTAGACTTTTTCCAATCCCTGGCATCGCTCCTCGAACGTGAGGAGCAGGGCCGTGAGCCACCCCTCGGCCGTGCTCTGGATATCGGCACCGGAAGCGCAATATGGGGGATCGAACTGGCCAAACGCGGCTGGGAGGTCTCCGGTGTTGATTTCGTGGCGAAGGCGCTCAACCGGGGACGTGAGCGCGTTCAGGCCGCCGGTGTGGAGATGAAGATTGTGCAGGGGGACGTCACCCGGCTTTCTGAAGCTGAAGTGGGTTCCGGCTTCCGCCTCATTCTGGACACCGGCACCTTCCATGATCTCGACATTGAACAGCAGCACGGAATGGCTCGCAGCGTGGATGCTCTGGCCACTCAGGATGCCACCGTGATCTTGTTGTGCTGGCCTCGGCGCATCCGCCCGTTAATCCGGGGCGTGAGCCGTGAAGAAATAGAGACTGCTTTTTCAGGTTGGGAGATCACCGACGTTGAGCCGTCTTTCTTTAAGTTGCCGCCACTCCTAGAGTGGGTGTTACGCCCGGACGAGCATTGGTACCGCCTGCGCCGGGCATGAGATTGATGCACAATGCCATCATCTCGGCGACTGACTATAATTTGCCTCGTCGGTCTATTGTTAGACAGCAAACGAACATCGACAAAACTCTTCTTCGAGTGGAGTTTAATATAAACGCTGATTAATGAGGTCGTGACTGACAATGATATGGGCATGCATTATAGATATTGAAAGGTGTAAAAAAGAAAAGGCCGCTGTTGCGGCCTTTGTCATTTGTGGCTGATCTTAGTCGATAACTTTGATCCTTAACTTCGAACCTTAACCTCGATTCCAGGTCTCGTGGTAGCTGGTATAACTGTGAAGACGGCTACGGTAGATCAAACCATGATTATCATAAGTGTCTCTTTCGTCTGTAATCTCAATTAGAGGTTCACCGTAATAATCCAGTACCGGTTGGCCATCTTTCTGATAGAAGCTGACTTCCCGGCGGCGGTTGATTTCACAGGCCGGTATGCTATACGACTCCGTCACCTTGTCCCACTCGAGCACACGACCGGAGAACACCGTGCTGGTCACTTGCTCGAAGCGATGGCGTTCAGGATGATCGCCGAGTAACAATCCGCGTGTGTATGAGACTTCCGGCAGGAAGTACGCGCCAGCAACCGCTGACCACGGCTTCATCTCTTCTACATACTGGCCCCATACAATGGTATCCCCCGCATTTTCCGTGGCTTCGAAACCAACCATCTCGCCCGCGGCGTTACTGTAATACACCTTTTTAAAACTGTACGTCCCTTGGTCGAAGTGCCCGTGGATCACAGATTGACTCAGGCCCTCATGCCCACGCCAGCTGGCATTTTCACCGGCCTGCGGGATTAGGGTAAAGAGGCCGAGGCGCGTGCTCAAATCTTGTGAATCAAAACGATCGACTAAATAGGTTATTTTTTCATTCGGACTCACGGTATAACCGCTATCCGGCAACCCGGCCAGACATTGAGCCAGGCTGACCGGCTGATCCACTGGCGAACCTCGTTCCGTGACAGGGTCGCGGCCAAACAAGTTATTATCGACAATGGCGCCAACCAGCGCTTTGGTGTAATCCGTGTAACCCCAGGAGATGCTGTCTGTCGCTACGGGATCGTATTCCAGATAACTGACCTCAACACGCTGTGCCAGGTTATCAATGTCCAGAAACTGCTTCCGTTGCTCGACCACTTTTGCCACAGGGAAATGGTTGTCTTCCTGAGCATCCTGGTTATTCAATAACATCATTTCTGTTGACTGCTGAACCACGCAGACTTCACGCAGCCCGAACGCTGTTTCGATAATCTCTTTGCCTAGATACTCGGTGGTCAGGTTCTCATGACGAACGGGGGTGTCAGGCGCATGCTTGTCTAGCCGATCAATCCACCTTGGGGTAACTTTGCCCAACTCCGGATCAACATACGGACTACTGTCTACATTGACCGACCACCAGTTACGGAAAGTCTCGCGGCTACCCAGATACTCTCCGGTGTGCGCATCCGTGTATTCATGCTCGAATGTCGGATGATCATCATCAAACTCGGCCCCAGGAGTATACCCTGCAATTTGGGTGACTTTGATGTCCCGATCCGCCAGCTGGCCTGTCGGTAGCCCCGTCCAGATACCAACATCAATTTCACTTTGGGTGTAATCCTGAATATCTCCGGATGTCGCCATTTTTCGCGATATCTGGTAGAGACGGCTGTTTGGTCGGTCGGATACACTCAGACTCTCTCCGTCCAGTGCCGGCAGGCTGGCAACACAGGCACTCAGCGTCATGGGAGTCTTCAGTGCTTGTAATGGCGCATTATCCTGCTCATCCTCATAGCCATCATTGTCGTCATCTTTATCGGTGTGGTTGCCGATACCATCCTGATCCGTATCTAGTTGCTCCGAACTATCAAGCGGGAAAGCATCTTCGCTATCTGAGACGCCATCGTTATCATCATCGGTATCACGGTTATCGCCAATGCCGTCGCCATCCGCATCAGTCGATTCTGTGGCGTCCAGTGGGAAAGCATCTTTCTCATCCGGCACCGTGTCATTGTCATCATCAGAATCATCTTGATCACTGATACCATCACCGTCAGTGTCAGCAACATCTTTTGGTTTCATCGGATAAGGGTCGACGGTATCTGATGTACCATCGTTATCATCGTCGTCATCGGCATTATTTCCGATTCCATCGCCGTCGGTATCAAACCATTCCGTGTTATCATTCGGGAATGCGTCCAGTTCATCCATGACACCGTCGTTGTCACTGTCCAGTGTACTGATCGTTCGCAGGTTATCGGTTGCCTCCAACAGGACAATTTCATTGCCTGCTGCATTTTTCAGAGCAGCCGTAATTTTTTCCGCGTTACTGATCAATTGGGACAACTTTGCAACGAAATCATCGGCTGATCCTGCCAGCGCATTTGAGTAAACCAGCGATGAAGCGGCTTGGCGAAGTTTCTGAGTTGTTCCCTCGCTTGCTTCAGAAACTTCTGCATAACTGGTGAGAAGCGCAGTACCACTGCCTTCAGCCAGGCCAAGACTTAACGCCACTTTCTCTGCCACTTCATCAATGGTCAGTGTTTTGCCTTCTTGTTGCGCCTGAAGCAGGTGTAACTCGATCAGGCTTGTCAGTGGATTCAACTCAACCTGATGTGAGCGTGTACTGGCAGTTGATTTTTCGGTGTATGTTGTCACCTGTGAAGTCGTAAGCGGCGCGGACATCAGGTAGTTGCCATGGACGGCATTGCGCCCCTGATGAGAAGTTTTTCCGGCGATCACTTCGGCCATCAAGACATAGTTATCCAGCTCTGTCATCGGTACACTGTCAAACGTGACGCGACCATCTTGATCGGTTACGGCACGCAGTTCATCCGCATCCGGCTGGTTGTTTCGCTGGTTCTTCTTCTCCAGCCACACCGTCGCGTTCTGCAGTGCGGCAGTATCACTTACCGCGACCTGCAGGTTGACCTTTGAAACCGTGGTTGGCGTTGTGACTTCCGGAGTTGGTTGATCTACGGGGACTGCGCCTTTTTGATCAGCGCTAGTGCCACCACCGCCGCCACCACAACCGGACAGAATCAGTACCGTCGATATCGCCAAAGCAACCTGGCTTTTGTTCATAACCTTTTCCTATGAGTTATTAGTATTCAACTTACTTCGCGAAGCGAATTTTACCGATTACTCAATTAGAAAGGATGAGCGGCATATTCAACTCTCGGCACACTTCAAAAAACTGATACAACCAGTTAAAAATCTGTGATATCAGGCATGTGTCGGCCAATAAAATTATTATCCATAAATTTTAAGAATAAGCATTCGGCGTTAAATGGGTAGGTGAAGTTGAAATCTGCTCGCCATATACCCCACTTGATCTTGTAGCCTAATTACTTGCTATGAATTATCGTATCTTACTGTTTTGTAAATTGTATTTCGTATTATGGTGAGTGTTCTGGTGAGCATTCTGGGGGCGTGTCGTAATTGTATTCCTGGCAAATACAGTAGGTTTTGGAATGAAGAGAAAGATATTAATTTAGTGGTTCAGACTTATTGCAGAATAAGATTTCTATTTATTTGGATGCCTGTTTAATTGATTCTTATAAAGTATTGCGGGGTTCGTGTAATCGGCTGTAATAGCATTTTTGTTGATGGGTTGTAGTATTGAACTGCAAACAAACACGACCGATAAAATTAGCAAAGGACAGTCAAATGGCATATGCACAGAATATTCAAATCGCAATCAACCCCGAGAACTTTACTCTTACTGTCGATGGCGCAAAATTAGAGTGGGGGAAATTTTACGAGTATGATGACAAGGACTCTGAATTATCGATCAAGGATGTCAATGGCACCAAGATTGAACCTAAAGAAATCAAAGTGATTGCTGCATGCGGGCGTTCAGATTCTGCATCGGGTACAGAAGGATCAATTAAACTATATGACGGCAACGTTGAAATTGGTAAGTTTTATTGGGATTGCCCATGGGGATCCAAAGATAACCAAACCAAATGGGAAAAAAGTAACAATCAATATATCACCGAAGTGAGTGGTGGTAACCTTCATTCTGGTGCCATTGGTTTGGTGAATATTACTGTATACAAGAAGAACTAATGGTGTTACCTGGCTATTTTTGCCAAGGCAAAGTAAGGCTACCTCGCGGTAGCCTTTTTTATACCAAGGTAGGATTAGATATAAACGCTGATCAGCAAGGTCGCGGCTGCCATCGCAACAAGAATGCCAAGGAGCGGCATCACGAACCGTAACCATTTATCGAAGGTGACATTGACCATGGCCAGCGAGGCAAGTACCAAACCGGTTGGGGTAATGAAGGCCATGAGCCCCATCCCAAATTGATACGAGCTGACAATGTTGTCCCGTGGGATACCGACCACATCGGCTAATGGTGCCATGATGGGCATCGACAGCACCGCCAAACCGGATGAAGAAGGGACGAAGAACGACACGCCTGCGAACAGGAACATCATCACTACAATAAACAGGCCTTTATCCATTCCCTCCACCATATTGGCGCTGGCATGAAGGATGGAGTCGCTGATCATGCCGCCATCCATCAATACGGTGACACCGCGGGCAATTGCGATAATGAGGGCGACACCGAGCAAGTCATTGGCACCCTGAATAAACTCGTGCACGAACTCTTTTTCCGGGATCCGGTCAACCAGCGCTATCACGATAGCAGAGACGAAGAACAGGGTGGTCATTTCTTCAAACCACCAGCCCAGGCCGGAGACACCGTACACCATAATGAAGAAGGTACTGGCGAACAGGGTCAGAATGATCGTGTGACGTTTCTCGAGTTTCGCTGCCGATGCACTGGTATCGATGTTTTTCAGGAAACGCGCTTCTATCTCTTGTTTCTGGTCGTAAATCAGCGACTGGGTTGGATCCGCTTTCACCCGTTGCGCGTAGCGGATGATGTACAACATGCAGACCAAAGTACCGGCAACCAGCAACGCCATACGAGAGCTTAAACCCAGCGTCCAGTTTATCCCGGCGGCATTTGAAGCAATGATGGTACTGAACGGGTTGACCGTTGAGCACATGGTCCCGATGGACGATCCTAGATAAATGGCGGCCAGGGCGACAATCGCGTCGTAGCCTGCGGCAATGAAAATGGGCACGAGGATCGGGTAGAAAGCAATGGTTTCTTCAGCCATGCCAAAGCTTGTTCCGCCCAGTGCAATCAGGGCCGTGACGATGACAATGAGCCACTTTTCCCGACCCGTCATCACCTGTGACAGGCGGTTTATCCCCGCGCCGAATGCACCTGAGTGATTGACGATACCGATGAACCCGCCAATCACCAGCACGAAGAACACGACATCAATGGATTGATACATGCCTTGGATCGGGGCTTTGAATAGAGCCATGAGCCCCTGCGGGTTCGGATCGACGGTGGTGTAGGAGTTGGGGATACCGACGGGCTTATAGATGTCGCCGTTGACGAATTTTTCCAGATCGGCCTTAATGCCAATGTCGTCTAGTGTTTCTTGCGTCGCGGGTAACGTTTCTGTACGCCCGTCCGAATAGGTGATCATAAAGCTTTCACCCTGATAGGACAGTTTGTTGTAGACGCCGGCATCAACAAACCAAGTCAGCATGGCTACCAGGGCAGCAACGCAAAACAAGACGGTATATGCGGAAGGAAAGCTGAGTTTCTTCTTTGTCGCTCTGACGGCAGTCGCTCCAGTGGTACTCATAACAACCCCCTTAGTCGATTAGACTGGAATTTGAATGATCAACCTAGTTTCTTGTGTGGGTGAAAATGAAATCTATGGCAATTAAGTCTTTTTAATTGTTTGCAAATGGTATTTTATTGTAAGTTTTCGTTAAAAATCGGCCGAATGTCACAATTGGAATCTTTCGAGTGTCAGGCGCAACAAATTTGAGACTGCGAGCAAACTTTAAACACCAAAGGGAGGTGGGGAATGGAAACCAACGAAGCCAATTCAATGGGCTGACGCCATGTGTTAAATGGACAGATCCCATTCAACCGACCACGGAGCGTGTTTTAAACATAAATCGTGCGAGGGTGACAAAAGAAAGGGCGGTATTGCGACCGCCCTGATTCGATGTCTCTTTTGCCGGTTATTTGGCAGGCAAAACGGTTATTGGACAACTTCGCCGCTTTCTACCACGGTCTTGCGTACTTTGTCGGCGAACTTCAACGCTTCTTCGCGAATGGCATCTTCATCGACAGTGAGCATTTTACGGTCTTCCATCAGCAGCTTACCGTCAACAATGGTGTGTTTGACGTTTGTTGCATAGGCTGAGTAGACCAGCGCAGAGTACGGGTTGTAAACCGGTACCATGTTCGGTGCTTTTGTATCGATGATGATGATATCAGCCAGCTTGCCGGTTTCCAGCGAGCCAATGGTGTCTTCCATGTGAAGGGCACGGGCGGCACCGATAGTCGCCATTTCAATGACTTTTACTGGTGGCATGGCTGCGCGGTTTTTGTTCACCAGTTTGTGTACTTTGGCAACCTGGTTAAATTCATCGATAGTACTGATGGTATTTCCTGACATGGGTCCGTCAGTGCCCAAGCCGATACGAAGACCATCGTCGAACATTTTCAGTGCCGGCGACACCCCCTTGGCAGATTTAATATTGGCACTCATGTTGTGCGCAATACCGACATCATGTTTTTTCAGCAGGGCAATATCATTGTCGTCAACATTGATCATATGAGCACCGACAAGGTTTGGGGTGAGCGCGCCGATATCGGCCATATAACCGACAGGTGTTTTACCGCCGCTCCGCTCGGCGATCACCTGATTTTCTCGCTCTGACTCGGCAAGGTGGATCATGACCGGTACGTCGTGCTCCAGCGAAAGCTTGGTGATTTTCTGCAGTGTTTCGGTGGTATTGGTGTAAGGGGCATGCGGGGCAAAAGCCGGTGTAATTCGAGGGTGATCTTTATATTCTTTGATAAAGTCCAGCGCGTACTGGATGCCTTCGTCGGCATTGGCAGCATCGGCAACCGGGAACTTGATCACGGTTTCGCCCAGCACGGCACGCATGCCGATCTGATCGACGGTCTTGGCAACTTCATCCTCGAAATAGTACATGTCGGCATAGGTCGTGACACCGCCTTTGATCATTTCGACATTACCCAGTTGCGCCCCGATACGGACCATGTCACGGGAGACCAGTTTCTTTTCAAGCGGAAAGATGTAGCGGTGCAGACGATCGGGTACATCGTCGGCCATTGAGCGGAAGACCGTCATTGAAACATGGGTGTGGGTATTGATCAGCCCCGGCAATACGATATCGCCATTGGCATCAATGACTTTTTCGGCCAGGTAATCTTTGACATCAGAGCCGTCGGTAACGGCGAAGATTTTATTTTCCTTCACGGCAACCAATCCATTGTCGAAAACAGTTTTCTTCTGATCCATGGTCAGGACAGTGGCATTTTTGATCAGCAGGTCGACTTTTTCGAGCGCAAGTGCTGATGTGCTGGCGAGAGAAGTCGCGGCTAAAGAGACGGCAATAAGTGTTTTCTTAAACATCAATGACTACCAAAAAACGATAACGGTACGCTGATGATACGCTTAGATCATGTCTTGAAAATGAGTATTATATAATTACCCACTTAAATGTGATTAGGGTCACCTTTATGGTCGGATTTAAAATTTTTTCTGTCTAAAAACAGCGCTATTTGGGGTGGATGAACGTTTGCGCTGTGGAATATCTGCTCATTTTGCTGGATTGCTGATGTCCTTTATTAAATGGACAGGCACCATTCCGGAACATCTCCAACACCGCCTTGTGGCTGATCAGTAAAGGCGTTGATTGCTCAGCCGCAGCCGGGGACTATGGTCTTTATTTATCAGATTTAAACTGTGACGGCGTCACTGATTTGGATGTGTTTACTTTATACGAGACTTCGGCAGTGGGGGAACAGGCGCCCTTAAACATCGTCGTTCTCCTCCTCAACTTGAACTAGGCATCTCTACGCGGTCGGCTTCAATGAGAAGTTGACGTTGGGGGCTCTGCACAAGTCGGCTCTTTTGAGGAAAGGGGAGTGAATCAGGAATCGCCTTAGCGGTTGCAGATGCTTAAGATGATCTTGACGGCTTCATCGATGAGCTCATCTTTGTTTTGCGGGTTTTCTTTCAAATAACTCCCTAACGATTCGGTAATGCTGAAAATAGAAATCAGCTTCAGCTTGGTCAGTTTGTAGCCATCGGGTACAACAAAGGGGGAAAAGGTTTTCTCTATCACATGGCAGTAGTAGTCCCGGATATCGTTTTCGACGCTTGCGTACTCAGGGTAGGCTTTTAACGCCGAAACGATGTCGTCATAGAGTTTCCCGTTTGTTTCGATGCAGTTGATATATGAAGAGACGTACACGGTCACGGCATCTTTTAAGTTGTTCGACTGGTTCGTGATCAAGTGATCCATTTGCGATGACAGCGCTTCATCACACCGACGATAAAGGGAAAACAGCAATAGCTGGCGGTTTGAAAAATGGTTGTAGGTGATGGGTTTCGTCACCCCCGCTTTCTTTGCGAGGCTGATTAGAGTCAGGGCGTCCGTGCCCTGATCTCTCACAATTTCAATAGCCAAATCCAGAAGCTGGTTATAACGTTCTTCCTTTTTAAAACGAGACTTCAATTTGGCTTTTCCTTTCTTCGGTTATGCGAAATCAACTTTCGGGAAGTCGATCTTCGGTTGGGTGATATTATTGACCCAATTGCTAAATGTATTTAATGCTGTCCAGGAGCAAACCTGGAGGATCTGACTTTCCGTCAACCCATGAAACATAGCGGTCTCAATATCGACCTGGCTCAGATTGCCTTTCTTCTCAAGAATCGCGCGAGACAGTGATAATATGGCCTGCTCCAGTGGATGATCAGCAATTGCCTGCTGGGCATCAGCACATTCTTCCGATGATAGCCCAATTTTCTTGGCGGAAAAAGTATGGCCACAAACGCAGTAATGACATTGGTTATAGTTTGCCACACTGAGTGAGATCAGCTCGCGCTGGCGCTCGGTTAGGCTCCCGAAGTCTTCAATCGTTTTCTCAAAATCCAGGTAACCACTCAGGCTCGCGCCGTCGATACCCAGGGCAGCAAAAAAGTTCGGGATGATACCGTATTTTTCCTTAAATTCCGTCAGGATAGGGGCAGCTAGCTTGTCTGCGGTTTGGGTTGTTCTCAGGTTAAACTTTTCCATCATTCATTCCTTTTTTCTTACTGTGCTGACACCGGTCATCCGAAACTGAGATCGAATATTTAGATTTGAAATATCAGGGGTGCAGTGCATGCACCGGAAAGCATTGATCTTGTCACGACCCATCACAATCCAACGGTACACGCCCTTACATCGGTAAAAGATCTGTATTATTTGGCCAAGTTACCATTGGTAATTTTTGATAACTATACCGATGGTAACTTAGTTGAGCAAGTCCATTAGCAACACTTGTTCGTTGATAAATTTAACTTTAAAGAGGGGGGGTATGTTGAGTGTGTTGAATGAAGGTCGGATCTGCCGTTTGGTGATTTGCCGTTGTTAGCTGTGCATTTTGGGGCTCTGACCCAGGGCGTGTAATGATGTGTAATCGATCAATATTACTGAGAACAGTATCATCCTCTTTAAGAGGTAAGAGGTAAGAGGTAAGAGGTAAGAGGTAAGAGGTAAGAGTGATGGGGATGGATGTTATCTGTCGTTTCATCACTTGTTGAATTCACGCACAACTGAATAAAAGGGAATCGATGATGTCAGAAGAAAACAATAAAACTCAGGCTGCTTCGGCTGACGGTATTTTGCCATCTCCGTACCGTGATCGTGTTGACCCGAAAGTTGCGGATCAGACAACCAGCTCCTCGGCACAAAGCCTGAACCTGGACGGTCTGCGCGATCTGTCGACGCTGTCCAAGCTGCAGGTGCGTGAGTTTACGCATACCGGCGCGACGCAAATGCAGGCCACTTCGAACGCCATGACCCAGATGGCAGCAGCCGGTGCGAAAGCGGTGAATTACATCATGGATGGTGGAAAATAACCATCATTACCCGGGTCAAACCCTCTGATACAGAAAGAGCCAACGATGTTGGCTCTTTTTTTTTTGCGTACAGTTTTGTCGTGCTTTTCCTCACACTGGCACCGGTCATCTATGCTTAGACAGCAAACGAACATCAGGAGTCCATCATGAATGTGAAGAGATTAGGTGGTTTGTTGTTAAGTATCTGTTTTTCAGTGCCAGCATCAGCAGAGCTGTTCTTGGTATCGACGACGGAAGGACCGGGCTTTGCCGAGCCCAAAGAAGTGATCAAGGTGCTTGAAAACGGGATTATGCCGACGTTTGATTACCTCATCGAACTGAAGAAAAAGAAGAAAATCGTCGCTGGCGGTCTGCCGCTTGGTTCACGGACGTTCTATCTGATTGTCGAAGCTGACAGTCATGATGAAGTCGACCAGATGCTGCGGGATATTCCAGCATGGGGCGTCTTTTCATGGCAGGTGACGCCGTTGCAAAGTATCGAAGGCCGGGCCGCGATAGAAAAAGGCATCTTACAATCGCTGAAATCTGAAGAGTGAAACAGCGGATTTCATCAGTTCACTTCAGCAAGTCTGGATATCTGTCGTCAACACAAAAAAGCCTCCGCATTCACGGAGGCTTTTGGTTTTGGGTTTTGCTTAAGCTTGGTTCAGTGCTTTCGCAATGATGATCTCACGCTCAATGTGCTGTTTCTCGGCATCATCAGACGTTTGGCTTAGCTTTTGCTCCATAGCGTCAAGATAGCGTTTGAACGCATCGTGGGTGGCAAAGATCTTATCTTTGACGTTAATCGATGCAATGTTGGTATAGCGACCGTCTTGGCTGCTTGGGACTGAAATCTTCCCTTCGTTGATCAGCGTTTTCACGATGTTGCGCTCCTGCTCGAAACCGGCCAGTCCGCTCAGTGCCCAACGGTGCATCGGTTTACCTTCGTACTTGCCGTGTTTCACTTCAGTCAGGTAACGGATCGTCAGATTACGAATCGTGCCGGCCTCTTCGCCGTATTCAGCTTCGGTATCGAACAGCACCGGGAAATCACGTCCTTCAAGTACGCCGCCTGCTTTGGTCAGATGCCCCATCCGGTAGCTGTTCATCCCGATGCGGATTGGAGTGGTGTCCGTGATGCGCTTGCCATCAGCAAATTGCAATGACTTGATGCGTTGGCCCGCAGGTTCGGTCAGGTCAATGGTGTAGGTCACCCCGGCGAAAAAGTCATTGGTTGAATACTTGGATGCGCGGCGCTCAGGGTTAAAGCTGTACGTCACATCGCCTTCCTTCACACGGTTAAAATAACCGGCAGACCATTCCATGTAGGTTTTCAGCGCTTTGCCTGTCATTTCGTAAACCGTGATTTCGCCGCCGGCATACTGGTAGTTGTAGGCGATATCTTTGGCTTTGATCTGACCGACATCCAGTTCAGCCTGGTCGTTATCAATCTGCAGGGCAATCACGTTGGCCTTAGGTGCATAGTGCATACTGGTTTCCTGGAACAGTGCGCTAATACCAGTGTCCTGAATATGAACCTGAGGGATCCCCTTCATTTCATTTTCGGGCACTAAATCAACACCGGAAAGTTCAGCCACGATACGGTTGGCATTCTCACGCAGGCGTTGATGGTAGGGCGCATAGAGCTCTTCCATTTTCGCGTCGGAAGCCGTGCCTTTGATTTTGTAGGTGTAGCTATCTTTGTTGACCAACGTAAACTGGCCGTTTCTTTCTTCAAACTGCAAATCGATACGGGAAAGGGCACGGCCGTATTTGTCCGGCTCGGTGATAATTACGCCGTTGATGGTCGCTTTGTCGATGAGGGTGTGCATATGGCCGGCGACAATCGCATCCAGTTCCGGATTGGCATTGGCAATGTCACGGACCCCGGTGGCTTCGATGTTGTTTTCGTTGTCGATCCCCATATGTGCGACCAGCACAATGGCATCAACCTGATCGTCAATCTGCTGGATGACCTTTTTCACTTCAAGTGAAGGGTTGGTAAAGGTCATGCCTTCGAGGCGATTCGTACCTTCAGCGAAAACTTGGGTCATCGGTGTATCCATGCCAATGACACCGATTTTGACCCCTTGTTTTTCAATGATCTTGTAAGCCGGCAGGAAAGGATTGCCGTCGGGACGCTTAATGTTGCCAGCCAGAGACGTGCCTTTGAACTGGGTGAGCGAACGATTCAGGACGTTGAGGCCGAAGTCAAACTCATGGTTGCCCAGCACCCAAATATCGTAGTCCATTTCATTGAAGCCCAGCATCATCGGGTCAACCGGCTCATCTTTGAACGTTTCGACAAAGTTGCCCTGAATGGTGTCACCGGCATCAACCAGGATCACATTGTCCCGATCTTCACGAATCGATTTCACCTTGGTGGCAATCTGGCTCAGGCTTCCACGCAGATTGAGTTTGTCACTGGCGTAATCCCACGGCATGAAATGGCCGTGAATATCTGAAGTCCCCAGAATCGTGACATCAACGATGTCACCGTCTGCGGCGAAGGCATGTCCGGCAAGAGAGAGGCAGATGGCAGAGGCTAAGAATTGTCTTTTCATCATTCACTAATGTTGTCATTGAAAATTAGAGTGACGATTCTAAATTTTACCCTGAGTTGTTTTGGTGATCGATGTCACTAATGAAGTGCAATGAATGGAATAAGTTTGCGTTACTGTGACTGTTATCGCACATCGCGAGGTTGATTAGTGACAGGTTGAGCATTCACTAAAACGTGGGTCAGGGCAATACAGCTTCCATTATTTCAACCTTCTTAAAAGGTCCTCTGTTCTCTGAAACTGATGATTAATCAGACTGTTTTGATATTTGAGTTCTGGCACCGCGCTCAGATAATCCAAATTTTGTATGATAATTCATCGTATTCTGGTCAGTTTCTATATTAGAACAAAACGCTATTAAGATGCTGAATAGGAAGAACATTATGATGGTGCACTCATCATTAAACCATCCATTGAGATCTTTCCGTATTCCGCACTATGACCACGAATACAGGCACCGTTTCTTCACCCATGAACAGGTTCATTACCCATGAAAAGTAAAAAAATCTCGACGTTAGCCGTCCATGGCGGCCAGCAACAAGATGCTGGCCATAACGCATTGTTTCCACCGATTTATACGGCCAGCAGCTTTATTCAGCCGAACCTCGACGAAGGGGGAGACTTTGCTTACTCCCGCGTCAGCAATCCAACCCGCCACGCATACGAAACGGCCCTGGCAGCACTGGAGCAAGGCTGTTACGCCACCGCAACGGCCTCCGGGATGGCTGCCACGGCATTGGCTGTTGAGCTGCTGCCACACGGCTCGCATATCATTGCGATGAAAGGGGTTTATGGCGGTACTTACCGGCTGTTTGAGCGCCTGCGGAAACAAAATAACCAGCTGAGTGTTGATTATATCGACCTCAATGATCTGGATTTGGTTGCGCAGCATATCCGCCCGGAAACCAAAATGATCTGGATTGAAACTCCGACCAACCCGCTGCTGGAGCTGGTTGATATTGCGTCTGTCTGTCAATTGGCGAAAGAGCACAATCTACTGACCTGCGTTGATAATACTTTCGCCAGCGCCTGGAACCAGACACCACTGACGTTGGGGGCGGATATCGTGATGCTATCGACCAGCAAATATATCGGCGGCCACTCGGATCTGATTGGCGGGGCGCTGATCACCAACCGGGATGATCTGGCGAAAGAGCTGGATTTCATAAAAACCACAGTGGGCGCGATTGCTTCGCCGTTCGATGCCTATCTGGCCTTGCGCGGGATGAAAACGCTGGCCCTGCGGATGGAGCGTCAGTGCAGTAACGCGCTGGAAGTTGCTCGTTTTCTGGAATCTCACCCGAGCGTGGCCGATGTGCATTATCCGGGGCTGGAAAGCCATCCACAGTATGCACTGTGCCAAAAACAGATGCGTAGTGGCGGCGCTGTCGTGACCGTGCGTCTGAAAGGCGATCTGGAAACGGCCAAGCAGTTTATCGGCAGGCTGCAGTATTTCGTCCTGGCCGAGTCCCTGGGCGGGGTCGAGAGTATGCTGAACCACTCTGCGTCCATGTCCCATGGCTCGATGACGCCGGAAGAGCGTGCCGCAATTGGTGTGTATGACACCACACTGCGTCTGTCGGTCGGGATTGAAGATATTCAGGATCTGCTTGCCGATCTTGAAGCCGCACTACGCTAAGGGATGTTAATGCAAGACTACGGAATCTGGACCGTGATCACTCCACTGGTCACCATTACCCTGGCGGTGCTCACTCGCCAGGTCATTCTGTCGCTGTTGGCCGGCGCTGTGGTGGGTTATACCGTGATGGCTGGCTTTGATCCAGTGACTGGGGTGCAGCACACCCTGGATAAAGTGATTGAGGTCTTTGCCTCAGCCGGTAATACCCGCACCATTCTGTTCTGCTTTATGGTGGGGGGTATTATTCGCCTGGTGCAGGTGACTGGCGGCACTCGGGGGATGGTGCACTGGCTGACCGAAAAAGCGCATGTGATTAACAACCGCTACGCCGTCCAGCTGCTGGCAATGTTAACCACTATGCTGATCTTTATCGAAAGTTCGATTTCGCTGATGTCCGCCGGGACGGTCACCCGGGATCTTGCCGGCCGGTACAATATTTCGCGGGAGAAGATGGCCTACATCATTCAGTCTTCCTGCGTGGCGAGCTGCTCCTGCATCATCATGAATGGCTGGGGCGCGGCGATGATGGCGATCATCGGGGTGCAGATCAGCCAGGGCTACTTGGAAGGGGAGCCGTTCAATATCCTGCTCCACGCGATGCCGTATAACCTGATGGCCTGGTTTTCCATTGCCAGCGTGCTGTTTTACATCTTCAGCCAAAAATCCTGGGGCCCGATGAAAGTGGCCGATCAACGGGCTGCTGGTGGCAAAGCGCTGAGAGACGGTGCATTTCCGATTACAGGCGATGATGAAGTCCAGACGCTGCAAACGGAGCAACACGGTCATCCGCTGCACTTTATCATCCCGCTGCTGACAACGGTTGTGATGGTACCGGTGGGACTATATATTACCGGTGACGGCGATATTGCCCACGGCTCGGGCTCAACCGCGGTCTTCTGGGCGGTGATGGCGGGAACGGCGGTTTCTTTCGTCTATTTCATTGCGCGCGGGGCGCTGACGGTCGATCAGTTCTTCACCCATCTCTTGGCTGGCTATTCATCGATGATGCCGCTGGGTGCCATCATGACTTTGGCTTTCCTGATGGGGAACCTGTCGGCAGAAATGCATACCGGGCAGTACATCACCCAGAGCATTGAAGGCGTGATCCCGGCCGGGTTCTCGGCAAGCTTCGTCTTTCTGATTGCAGCCCTGATGTCGCTGGCCACCGGCACTTCCTGGGGCACTTTCGCCATTATGATCCCGATTGGGGTACAAATCGGCGTGGCAACCGGGATCGATCCTCATCTGATGATCGGTGCGGCGATTTCCGGTGCTATTTTCGGAGATATGACGTCGCCCATCAGTGACACCGGGATCGTCTCATCAATGGCAACCGGTAATGATCACATCGATCATATCCGGACCCAGTTCCCTTATGTGCTGCTGACCGGCGCAGCGGCTGCGATCAGCTTCGCCTTGCTGGGCTGGCTGCCCATGATGTAATCACGACTCTGACTTTTCTAGCGTAAAAATAGCCGCCCGCAAAAGGGCGGCTATTTTTTGCTCGGGACGCTATTTGAGTCCCCGGTATTTGCCCCCGAGTTGGCCGATCGGCCCTTTCGCATCGCGATGTCTGATTATGGCGCCCAAGTGATCTTGCCTCGGTTTTTAAGGGAAATTCGCGCGGTTGCGCCGCATATTCAGCTGGTTGTCACGCAGCGGAGCCGGGATACAATGATTACTCAGGTGATTGATGGTGAAGCGGATCTTGCTTTCGGTGTCTTTCCTAAAATGCCACAAGAGCTTCAGTCAGAAACGCTCTTTCAGAGAGCGTTTGTTTGTGTTGCCGCTAAATAAGCTGCAGTTTGAGAAAAAAAGCCACACCTTGAGGTGTGGCCTGGTCGGAAATTGTTGGCGCTTTAACGTTAAGACCCCAACGCCTCAACCCACATCACGCCGACTTCTTTTTTGACGACTTTGACCTGGGTGCCGGCCGCAAGCGGATGTCGGCTCTTGAGTTTCCAGCTGATGCCGGAGTAAGCGTACTGAGTCAGTCCGCGATCATCCACATCACTTTCAAGGGTGAAGGTTAACTCCGCAAAGTCAGACTGAATCTCTTTTGTCCCTTTGCTTTCCTGCATCTGCTTGAGCGGCTTCCACAAGATAATCGCCAGAGCGGCGGTGAGCAGGGTATTGCTCCAGAGTGCCGTGGTCAGCGTGCTGTCGAGGATAGCAACATTCATCAAGATCCCGGTGATCAGTAACGACAGTCCCAGGAACAGTAAGATGAAAGTCGACATTCCCAGCACGGCGACTTCAGTGATCAACGCGAGAACGCCGAGGATCATGAGGGCTTGGGGTAAATGTTCGGTTATGAATTCCATCATTTACTCTCTGAAATCAACTGCTTCGCTTTTGGTTAATGGCATTGATAATGGACATGCCTTGCGCAACCAGCGAGCTGGCATCGGTGCTGCCATCTGGCAACAGGACCACGGAAGATTCTTTGGCAATCGCTTCTTTTGCTGAAATCGCTTTGGTTGCCAAATCCAGCTGAATCGCTTTTTGCCCTTGTTCGGTATTTGCGGCTTCACCGACTTTACGCAGAGCTTCAGCTTGAGCTTCGGCAACGGCAATAATTGCTTTCGCTTCACCTTCAGCGCGGAGGATCTGCTCAGCTTTATCAGCTTCGGCGGCCAGAACCTGCGACTGTTTTTTACCTTCAGCAACGTTAATGGCGGCTTGTCGGTCACCTTCAGATTCAAGGATCTGCGCACGTTTAACCCGCTCAGCTTTCATCTGTGCTTCCATGGCTTCCATGACAGAGTTTGGCGGCACAATATCTTTGATTTCGTAACGTAATACCTGAATACCCCATGGCTCCGCAGCCTGGTTAATCGCAGTCACAATATTCGTATTGAGCATGTCGCGTTCTTCGAAGGTTTTATCCAGCTCCATTTTACCCAATTCAGAACGCATGGTAGTTTGCGCCAATTGCGTGACGGCAAATACATAATCATCGACGCCATAGGTGGCTTTATAAGGGTCCAGAACCCGGAAATAAAGCACGCCATCAACGATCAGGGAAATATTATCTTTGGTAATGGCTGATTGTGAAGGGACATCTTGCGCTTGCTCTTTCAGGCTGCGATCGGCAGCAATACGGTCGATGAATGGCACAATAAAGTTCAGTCCGGCCTCTTTGGTCGATTGATATTTACCAAAACGCTCGATCAACCAGGCGCGGTTTTGCGGCACGAATTTCACGCTGCTTTTGAGCAGGACTAGAACAAAAATAAGCAGAAAGACTTCAACGTTCAAAACAACGTCGAGAATTTGAAACACTGGATCCATGTTGATCTCCTTTGGTACGACTCATCGTTTTACCGCGCGGACGAATAATTGTTTCATAACAGCGCGTACAGCTCACAATACCACCACACCTATATGCAGGCTAGAAAAATCGTTATTAATCAGTAAAATATAAGTTTGATATATACAGTAAATGAGTGGTCGTTCAGTGAAAAAAATAGGATTCATGGGGCTTATGCTGTCACAGCTGTTCGGGTGTGCTGCACAAGGGGCGGTAACCGTGGAAGAAATCAGTCAGCTATCCGATGCCAGAATCAGTTATTCGTCTGTGGGGTGTTTTCATCATCAGCAGTATGAGATAACCATTCAGGATAATGTATTACATGTGGCAGATGTTAGCATGTTTGCTCCGCGAAATGGTCCTGCTCCGACGACGTACCTCGGACAGGTGACCCTGGATGAGAAGAAGATCGCCGATCTCAATAAAATGTTCGACCATTTATCAACAACGAAGGGGCGCTGTAGCACCACTCAACTTGATATTGATCTGAGCTATACCGATTTTTTCGGGCGACGCGTGTTCAAAAGCCTGAGTTATTATTGTGCTGAGATGCCGAATGACGACTCTTATACGTTGAGCTCGGTAATTCGTGAAGTTGAAATGAAACAGAAACGGCTGTAACTTGATTTGAATCGTATTCAAATATTCAGTGTTTAGATTTCTGTGGGTATTGCGGGCAAGACAAGACAAGACAAGACAAGACATGGCATGGCAAGGATAAGGCAAGCCGAAGTCATCCGGTGTCATTCTAAACACCCCAGAAATGCAACAGGGAGATTGCATGTTTCCTTTTGAAGTTTTTGTGACATCCGGGTTAGCCGTTGCATTGATGAAGCAGCGATAGTTGTACCCAAAAACATCGACACATTGATATGAACAGCATAGGGAAATAGCGGTAATGGTGACGTGTTATTTAAGATATGTAATTGATCCTTCGAAGGTGAATGCGTTTGAGGAATATGCAAAAATGTGGATCCCACTGGTGAATAAATTTGGCGGCCAGCATCATGGCTATTTCATGCCTTCGGAAGGGGCGAATAATATTGCGCTGGCATTATTTACCTTTCCAAGCTTGGCTGCTTATGAGGAATATCGCACCAAGTCTTTTGATGATCCGGACTGCATCAACGCGTTTCAATTTGCTGAAGACACCCAGTGTATTCTCAGTTATGAGCGAAGCTTTTTCCGGCCAGTGCTGGAATAACAGATACCGTCTTACATAAGGATTTAGGAATGTATTTTTGGGATATTCAATCACTGAAAAAAGAACTTGCCGCGGGGCAGGTGGGTGAAAAGGAATTGTTTCAGTATTTTCTGGCACATATGGTGGCCATCGGCCTTATGTTCATCCCCTATGCGAGCCATAACGTTTTTGACATCGCGTCAGCGGCATTGAGTGTGCCGATCTCGGTGTTGGGGTTAGTTTATGTGTACAAGCAAAGTTCGGCTGGTCAGTTCTTATTCCAATATTTTCCAATCGCATGGGTATTCGGCATCCGTTTTACGGTGGCTGCTCTCCCGCTGATTTTCATCTTTGCCGCGGTTTCACCGGAAGAAACCAGTATATGGGATGTCGTGTTTTTCGGCGTGTTTGAAATCGTGTTTTACTGGCGCCTGAGCGTGCATTTCCGGGATATGCCGTGTACTGAAGCTTCTGTGGCTTGATTCTGGCGGATATCAAACAATCATTTGTAATGGGGCGCACTGAAGCGCCCTTTTTTATGTGGTCGACCGCAATAAAACAATAATTTCTAATATTTTCAGTTGGTTGCAATCAGTTTATCAACGACACTCTCTATAATGGGCATCCGCTTTTACATGAATTCATATTTTAATAATGAAGGATGAACGATGTTTATCATGAAGAAATTTCGCGTTGGTTTTCTGGCTATGTCTCTTGCAGCAGCGCTCTCGGGGTGTGCTCAGCATGGAGAAGACATCGCGCAAGGTACACAAGGGAATAATAAAGCGGATTCAAGTTTAGCTGCGTCTGGCGCGCTTAAGGCGACATTAATCGGGCGGGCAACATTGAATGCTGAGAAGCCGGAGGGCGCTGCGGAAATTGTGGCGTATCAGGCATCGAAAAAGTGGATTTATGCGGTGAACAGTTCCCGCAAGCCGGCCACGGTTGAAATTATTGATGCCAATCATCTTGATCCCGCGGCGCTGGTTGCCAATGCCGAAGGCGTGATCACCTCAACCAACCTTGATTCGATTATCACAATCGATCTGTCACGACATACCCAAGGTGATGCGAACAGTATTGCCGTGGATGATCGCAATGCGCTTTTGGCTGTGGCCATTGCCTCCGGAACGCCGGGTGTGAACGGCCAAGTGGCCTTCTATGATATTTCCGGTCAAACACCAACTTTTATTAAAAATGTGGAAGTCGGCGATTTACCGGATGCCCTGACATTCTCGCCGGATGGCAGCGTGGTTGTGGTTGCCAATGAAGGAGAGCCGTCAGGCGATTATCGGGTGGATCCGGAAGGATCCATTTCGGTGATTCGGATCGCCGATGGTCTGCCGGCAGAGACTGCGGTTATGCTGGACTTCAGTGCGTTTGATTCGCAACAGGCAGCGCTGGAAGCGAAGGGAGTTATATTTTCCAACCCGACTGGCCGCACCATTCATGGCAACACGGTTCACACCACGGTGTCGATGGATCTGGAACCTGAGTATGTCGCGATTTCAGAAGACAGCCGAACTGCATTTGTTACGCTTCAGGAAAACAACGGGCTGGCCATTGTCGACCTGAAACAGAACACGCTGGACATCGTTGGCCTGGGTTTCAAAAACTGGAAAGACTTGCAGTTTGACGCGTCCGATAAAGATGGCGGGATTCATTTTCAGCAGTATCCGAACCTGTACGGCATTTATCAGCCGGACACCATCGCAGCATATCAATGGCAAGGCCAGGATTTTGTCGTTAGCGCCAATGAAGGTGATGGCCGTGAGTATTTCTTCGACGCGGAGAATGCAGCAGATTGTCTTGCCAAAGGCGGTCTCGATTACGATAAAGATGACGGATGCCTGGCCTTCATTGATGAGGCGCGGGTGGAAGATCTGAACCTGGGACCGGCTTTTGCCCGTGTGGCGAATGATGACACCGGTATCGGGCGCTTAAAAGTGCATACCGGGATGGGGGATGCCGATCGCGATGGTGTCTATGAGTCGTTGTACACTTACGGTGCGCGGTCGTTCACGATTTGGGATCGCCAGGGTAAGCCGGTGTTTGACTCAGCCGATCAGGTGGATCGAATTACGGCCCGGATCCACGGGGATGCGTTTAACAATGATGAAGATGAGAATAAAGGCGATACCCGTTCGGATGCCAAAGGCGCTGAGCCGGAAGCCCTGACAATAGGTAAAATCGGGGATCGTACTTATGCTTTCCTGGGACTGGAGCGGATGGGCGGCGTGTTGGTCTACGACATTACCAATCCGCATGACGTCAGCTTTGTCGAATATTTCTTTAACCGTGGCTTAGTTGAAGGCGCTGAGATCTCCGGCGACCTGGCCCCGGAAGGAATGAAGTTTGTCTCCGCTGAACATTCGGCCACGGGGCGACCGTTCCTTATTGTCGGCAATGAGATTAGTGGCTCAGTGGCGTTGTGGCAATTTGAGCAGCAATAAACCACGAAAGGGTGATTTCGGATTTCAGGGTGGCTTCGGCCACCCTGTTTTATTTAAGCGCCTGCATCCTGAGTTGGCGATGGATGAGTGCGGGCTCGTTGAGTCGCAGTGCGGCGCTATGACAGTAAATCATGAAATATGTCAGTGAATCGCCAAATCAATGACCTCCTGAGTTTCATGGTGAACTCGCCTGCATGAACTGTGTCAGAGGTATAGGTATTGAACTCAAGCGAGACAAAATTGATGAAAGTTCTGAAAACGTTTTGGCTGTCGGTGGTGTTACTGGGGATCAGCCTGATCTGTGGGGTGAGTTATTTTCTGATAGGCTCACCCATTGACGACAACGGGGTGCTGATGGAACCGTTTGGATTGATCCCGTTGTTTTGGTTGTTTTTGTTGGGGGCGGTGGTGTCGTTGATCGTGACGTGGATCCGCGTCAGGTCTCGTCGAAATCATGATATCTCTGCGTAGCGGTGGATGTCGGTAATTTCCTCATATGCCATCAAATGGTGCTGTTATATCTGATGACACCATGGCTTAAGATTGCAATCCTTCAGGGCGGTAAAATCCCGTAAAGCACAGAATGCTATCATGTTGATAAGGTGTCAATCGATAACATGTCTGTGACTATTTATTAATTTCTTTTTCACGATTGTATTTATATATCAGTGCGATAGCATATTGCGGTGACAGGATGTCGCACTGGACTTTTGTGTTTGGCGCGAATTCTGTTCGCGGAAATCTACCGATCATGATTGATTCTATCTTTGAAATCGCAGAATAAGCGGTCGCTCTGGTGGTTGCCCTGAAATATCACTGCACATTTCAGGATGTCTCATTTAGTCAGTTATAAGGAAGAACTGTGGTTCGTATTGAAGCAATGAAACATCATCATCTGGATGAAGTGATCCAGCTCAGTGTGTCTGAAGAACAGCTTAAATTTGTCGGGACAATTGATGAAATTCTGGTGAATATCGATAACGTCGTTCATCCCCATGTGATTATGTCAGACGATCGTGTGGTTGGTTTTTTTCTGATTGATACGACTTATGCCAACAATTACGAGTTTGCTGAGCCGGGCAGTTTGGGACTCCGTGCTTATCTGATTGGCCAGCAATATCAGGGGCAGGGGTTAGGGAAATTAGCCGTGCAGGAACTCAGCGGTTTCTTGTCGCTTCATTATCCGCAATTCCAACAAATTTATTTGACGGTCAATTGTAAAAATCCCGGCGCAAAGCACTGTTATTTAAGCGGCGGGTTTGAAGATACCGAATCCTTGTATCTTGGTGGGGCTGCCGGGCCGCAACATATTATGAAGCTCGCGTTTGCTCAATAGGGTAGCACGGAATTGACCCGAAGGAGTGACGGGGTGATGGACATAGAATTAATCGGCGTAAGTAAAACAGAGCAGCCTTTAACGTTTGAAATCTTCAAATCGTCGATGCAGCCCGTGATCGAGGCCGCCTTTGGCTGGGACGAGGCGTTTCAGCAGCATTACTTTGCGTCCCGGTTACAACCGGCGTGGTTTTACTGGGCTGTCTTTCAGGGAGAGCGCGTTGGGCTTGTCTGTTATAAGCACACCGAGCAAAGCGTTCATCTTCACCTGCTGGCGGTCTTTGAGTCGTGGCGGGGCCAAGGGCTGGGCGTGACGATCACGAACCAGCTGCAACAGGAAGCTCGCCGGGCAGGGAAACCGCTGACGCTCAGCTGCTTTAAAAATAATGCGCCGGCTGTCGCGTTGTACCACAAGCTGGGCTTTGCCGTCGCTTCGGAAGATGAGCATTTTTTCGATTTCATTCACGACCCAAACAGTTAACCGGACCTTGTCCCCCCAGGAGGCGTTATGTATCAAATTGCGATTGTTTTATTTGATGAATTCACCGATGTCGATTTCTTTTTAATGAGAGATATTTTCGGTCAATCCGATAAGGACTGGCAGGTTCGTGTTCTGGGGACCAAAGCAAGCCATACATCGTCACTCGGCATCGAAGTTCAAACGGATGGCCATATTGCGCAAGCCAACGCGGCAGATGCCGTGTTGTTTGTCAGTGGTTATAAAGGCGTGCCGGCGGTGCTTGACGATCCTGAATTCATGGGGGCTTTCCGCCTGGATCCCGAACGACAGTTGATTGGGTCCATCTGTGCCGGTTCATTTATTCTTTACCGGTTGGGTTTGCTGGTGGGACGGAAGCTGACCACGCACCCGGATGCGAAACCAAGTCTGGAAGCGATGGGCGCCACGGTTGAGGATCAGGCGCTGGTTGTCGATGGGAATATCGCGACAGCGGGTGGCTGCCTGTCGAGTTTGTATTTAACCGGCTGGATCGCAGAGCGCCTTTGCGGAGAAGCGAAACGGCGGGAAATTCACCGGCAGTTACTCCCTGCCGGTCAGGCTGAGATGTTTGATGAGATCATCTCATCGAGCATTCAGTCAGCGATTGTCAGCTGATCCCGCAATCTGAATTTTCTTGATGACGTGGCAGCTCGGTGAAACGGCTGCCACACATTTTTTCGCGCTGGCAGGAGTTACCGGCGTTTGTGCATCAATGCAAGGAACTGCATGCTGAATCAATTATTATGTTCGCTCGCGCTGTATCGTGGGTTACCGGGTAACATCTATGTCATCGCTGTGGCCCGGTTTATCCTGGGCCTGGGCAACTTCATCATTCCCTTTCTCCTGCTCTTGTTGACGGAAAAACTGAATTATTCCGCGACGGTTGCCGGTACGCTGGCGATGGGCGTGATGGCTCTGTTTGTTCTTGGCGGCCTGTGCGGCGGCAAATTGGCAGATAGCCTGGGTCACAAAAAAATTATGGTATGGGGGGAGCTGGCAGGTGCGGTGATCCTGCTGATTTGTGGATTCTATAGCGATCATGCTCAGTTGATCCCGATCCTGTTGTTTGCCGCCTATTTCTTTTTCGGGGTTGCGCTTCCGGCCAGTAATGCGTTGGTTGCGGATCTGTCGACCCCGACCAACCGTGATGCGGTGATGTCGTTAAGCTACCTGGCATTTAACCTGGGCTCTGCTGCGGGGCCGCTGGTGGCCGGATATCTGTTCTGGAATTACACTACTTGGATCTTCTGGGGCAACGGGATTGCTGCGTTGGTCGGGATTGGGTTGGTGATGATTTTCATCCGCACTGATGAGCACAATCGTGTTTCGGAGGACGAGGCGCATTCTGAACTGGAACGCGCTGTGGATGGCTCGGTCTGGCAAGTGCTCAAGCAGCGTCCCAGACTCTTGGTTTTTACCGGGTTATGTGCGCTGTTATGGGTCGCCCTGAACCAAATGACGATGACCAGCCCGCTGTATCTGAATCATATTTTTGGTACTGATGGCCCGGTGCTGTTCGGTCAGTTGATGACCTATGCCTGTATTCTGGTGGTGGTGATCACGCCATTGCTGATGCGACTGACAACTCATCAGGCTGAGATCGTCACTCTGGCATATGCTGGTCTGCTGTTCGCGGTGGGGTATGTGCTTGTCATGGCGTTGCCCACGATCCCGATTCATTTCTTCGCCTGGTTTTTCCTCTCGGCTGCCGAAGTGTTGCTGGTGACCAAAGAGGGGGTTTATCTTGCCAATCAGTCGCCTAAAAGCCATCGTGGGCGGATCCAGGGTGTCTTAACCACCATGAAAAACCTGATTGTGTTACCAAGCTTCACGCTGATCGGGCTGGCGATTGATTATTGGGGATTTGAAACAACCTGGCTGACGGTAATTATGGTCTCGATGGTGGCGGCCCTGTGCTTAATGGCAATGGCGCAATATCAGAAGCGGATCGCGATTCCGGTTCAGGTCTGATCCGGAGACGGGAGACAACGGATAGTCGTCACAAACTGTCACAGTCTAGTGCCGGAGATCTTGTATGATCGGTGGAAAAGTACAGGAGATGGCGTTGAACACATGGATGATATGTCAGAGGTTGGCATGAATAAGCGGGTCATGTTGGTTGAAGATGATCTTGATTTGGCGGTGTTGATTCAAGATTTCCTTGAGCGCTACGAATTTACCGTGTCGGTGGTGAGTGATGGCCAGGACGCGGTGACGCGCATCATTGCCGAACAACCGGATTTGGTGATTCTGGATATTATGCTGCCGGGCCTGAGCGGGATGGAAGTCTGCCGTCAGGTCCGACAGCAGTATGAAGGGTTCATCTTAATGCAAACCGCACTGGATGATGATATCGATCAGATGCTCGGACTCGAGTTAGGCGCGGATGATTATGTGATCAAACAGGTGCAGCCCCGCTTATTGCTCTCCCGGATCCGGGCATTGCTGCGCAGAGCCGCACCGTTGCAATTTGCCTCCTCGGAACAACAATCGTTCGATTATCAATTTGGCGCGCTTAAGATTGATTTGACCCGGCGAATGGTGCTGCTTTACGGCCAGCCGGTCGAGCTCACCACCGCAGAATTTGAACTCCTGTGCCTGCTGGCCAAACACTGTGGTGAAGTCGTGACCCGAGAAGACATTATCCAGCAACTCAGAGGATTAGAATACGATGGACTCGACCGTTCCATCGATCGGCGTATTTCCCGGTTACGCAAAGCACTCCAGGATGACGCCAAAGAGCAGGATCAGGTGATCAAAACGGTGCGCGGGAAAGGCTATCAGCTTTGTATCCGTTAATTTCCCGGGGGATCTGACATTATGTTGAAAGCGTTTTCGGTGCTGTGGCTTGCCGTGTTTATGCCAACCTTGTTCTTAATCCTGCCGACGGGGTTGAGCCCGATTGGCCTGATCAACGCGTATGTGGAAGAAAACTATTACGAAAAAACATACCGCGGAACCTTTTATCTGATAGAGCAACAATTGCAGGCCGTCCCATCGGCACAGTGGCCTGAGGTGATTGAGGGATTGTCAGAAACCTTCGGTTATTCCCTGCAGCTACAACCGATTGAGGCACTGCAGCTCGATTCTGAACAACAAGGAAAATTAATGGCGGGGACTTATGTGTTAACCACCACGGATCACAGTGTGTTGCTGCATCGGGTGAAAGAAAGTGCCTGGGCTCTGTCATTGGGGCTCAATCAGTCCCTGGCTGAGCATGTTAGCCGTAACAGTGTCGGTACTTTACACCTCCTGGCACAATCGATGGATGCGCTTCCGGTCACTGAGTGGCCTCAGTATCTTCAGTCGGTCAGTCCGCAGTTTCCGTTTTCCCTGACCTTGCAGACTGACGAAGAACTGGTGTTGTCTGCAACAGAAAATGAGACGATGGCCAGCGGTCAGCCGGTGGTCCAGCAGCAGCCGGATGGCTTGGTGACTGTGTATTATCGTCTTCGCACGCCCTATGTGTTGAAGGCGGATCAGATTGACGTTCAGTATCCCCTCGGGCAGTACTATGTGCTTTTATTGATCACTTTCGTGCTCTGTATTTCCGCCGCGATGTTTTTGTGGGTTTACCCCTTGTGGCGCGACCTGAATCGCCTGGCAGTCACCGCCAACGATTTTGGGGAAGGGCGGCTTGAGCTGAGGGCTAAAGTTTCCCGCTCTTCTACGGTGGAAAGACTGGGACGATCGTTTAACCAAATGGCGGATAGCATTGAAGAAATGATCCTGGGCCAGCGGGAAATGACCAATGCCATTGCCCATGACTTGCGTACACCACTATACCGCTTGCGTTTTGCGTTTGAGATGCTGGAGAGTGAAGAAACCACCACGGCGCAGAAAGATAAATATGAAAATGTCATTCGCGCCAGCATTGATGATTTAGACCACCTGATTAATCAAACCTTGGTGTTATCCCGTTATAGCCGCATTGCAGATGTCAGTCAGTTCAAGGCGTGCAACCTGGCACAACAGATTGAGCGGGAGTTGGCACATTTTCAGGATGAGCAAACCGATTTGATGATCGACTATCACTGTTGTGATGCAATGAGAAGCAGCACACTCATTATGGATAGCCGGGCGATGATCCGCGCCCTGAACAACTTACTGTCGAATGCCGGACGGTTTGCCCAGATGACGATTCGGGTATCGCTGACCTGCCATGGGGATCAATGTTCGCTGGTTGTCGAAGATGATGGCTGCGGGCTCCCGGAGAGCGCGTGGAGTAAAGTGTTCGAGCCGTTTGCCCAGGAAAATAACGCCCCGCGAGAGCGACATAGCGGGCATGGTTTAGGGCTGGCGATTGTCCAGCAAATTGCAATTTGGCACAAAGGGCAAGTGTCGATTCAGCATTCTGCACTTGGCGGGGCAAAATTTACCATGGTGTGGCCGAAACATGTCACCCTTGCTGTAACGTCCGCTGTCTGAAAACCTGTCACAAACTGTCCAAAAACGTCTCCGCATCGCCACAGACCCACGTCACTTGTCCTGTTAACTTTGGTGTTGTTCTTTACTTCTTTACAAGAATATTCAGCCGGCGAGATTAAGGAGGCGTTGTGGCTCAGTGTTTATCGAATGTAAAAAAAGGATTCTGGTGTTTGGTTGTGGCTGTATTGCTCGTTGGGTGCAGCACGGACGCCGATGACTGGGATAAAAAGAAGCAACCGGAGGTTCATGCCGGGGATGATCAGGTGATCTCAACACCAATTACAACGGTGGCCCTGCAAGGGAAGGTGACGCATCATCTGGATATGTACGATACCAAGTCGGTTCAGTGGCGTCAGAGCAGTGGCCCGAGCCAGGTGACGTTGCTGGATGCTGATGAACTGAGTGCGCGGTTCATCTACCCGGATCAAGTCGGTGAATATGTGTTTGAGCTGACCGTCACCGATACCGGCAATCGCAAAGGTTCAGATAGCGTGAAGATCATCATCAATACGGCCGAGACGTCTACAAAAACCATGGTAGGCATGCAATCGGCGCCGTTTTCTATCCCGGGACAAGCCAACGCCCCAGCTGTTTTCGAGATGTTACTGCACTTTCGACACCCGCTTGCCCAGGTGAACGATAGTTTTACGCTGGCGCAACCGGCGCTCACCATCACCTATGACATCAATCATAATGCGATGTTTGATGATGGGGATATTCGCTTTCGAGTGCTGCAACCGGCGACGGCTGAGCCTTTAAGCCCGAACTGGATTTCTGATTCGAGGTTGATTGTTGAAAGCATGCTTCATGGCACGCTATATCAGCTACAAGATCATGCATTCTCAAATCAGGTCCATACATCCCAGTCTAAGGGAAGCGTGGTGCTCAACGTGAAACGGTTGGGATGGCTGGGGCAAGCTCAAGGGACGACAGGGGAGAAGACATTGGATTCTGTCTTTGCTATCCAAGTGAATAAAACTCCTGAACATTCGTTACAAGATGCTGAACAGGTTGGTGCCTTGCTGGCCCGTGTGAACGAAATCAAGACCGACACGCCGGTTCAGGTGGCGATGATGTTGAGCGCAGACAGTGCAGACTATATTCCGGGTGAGGGTGTGTACAGCCAGCACGCGCAAGCGGTGGTGTCGGATCTGCAAGATGATTACACCGGCCTGAATTCCGGAGTTGACCTGACTGCATTGATTTACCTGCATCACTAAATCACAAAATGATATTGACCCTGGAACCGAGCGCTGAAGAGCGCTCGATTTTTTTCTTTGAAAGTGGTGAACTGGGGCTGTGATGTGATGTAGTTCACTATTGATGATGTCTTTATCGAATATTTAGTCTATGTCCTTGATCTTCAGATAAAATGGCGACTGATTTGTGCTCTGAATTTGACATATACAGTAAACGGTATGGTGAAGGGATCGACAGGCGGCACCATCGTCTGAATTGTGGTCGTCCATGCTGTGGGATAAAGGAATCATAAGAATGAAAAAACTGGCGTTGTTGTTGCCGAGTCTTTTGGTGTTACCCCTGGTGGGTTGTACCTCTGAAGATGATATTGTGGAGCATTCGGAAAACTCTGCTTATGCTTTCAACAGTAAATCAATCAAAAACTGGCTGGATGTCGAAGTTGAACTGGCCAACGAGGTTGCACAGAACGTAGGGCATACACAACTGACCGTGACCTTTGATATCAATGCCAATGATAAGTTTGATGACGGAGATATTCGCCTACGCGCTGGTAATATTGAATCGTCAAATTACAGCTACAGTCGTTGGCCGGAGAGTTTGGACTTTTACGTCGAAGGTTATGTGGGGTCGACACTGTATCGGATTCGGCAAGGGATGGCTTATGACATCGGTGTCAAACATATCGCGGTCGAGAATATTGGTGGCGCATGGCTATACCAGCATAAAGAAGGCAGTGCGCTGAGGGAGATGGTGCTCGGACTTCGTTTTAATCTGGATGTGGAGAATCCGGGCGAGCATTCGGCAACCTTGGCGACTCTGATCGACCGAACGAAGTCGATTAATGCGTCGACGCCTTTCAACGTGAAACTGACCGATGGTGACGCGCCTGAAAGTGTTGATTATGTTCCGGGTGAGTTCACCTTTAGTCAGCAAGGGAACTCAATGCATAGCGATTCAAGAAATGATTATCTGGGTTATCAGCGCTGGGTCGATATGACAGCAGTACGCTACAGCCTGAACTTGAGTAACTAAGCCGCTTTATCCTGCCCGGCCAGGTCGTGATGAACCTGAGACCGGATAAGAGCTGGGCAGGAGAGGTAGCAAGGCTGAGCAACAGCCAAAGAAAAAGGGTGCCATTGGCACCCTTCCTGTATTCTTTAAAATCTAAAAGACTTAGATTTTTTCAACGTTCGCAGCTTGAGGACCTTTCTGGCCTTGCTCGATGTCGAAAGATACTTGCTGGCCTTCAGCCAGAGATTTGAAGCCGTCACCAGCGATAGCGCGGAAGTGAACGAATACGTCAGCACCGCCGTTGTCTTGAGTGATGAAGCCAAAACCTTTCTCGTCGTTAAACCACTTAACGGTACCAGTTGCTTTAGACATGTGATGTCTCCTGAAAAATATGAATCTCGCGCATATCAGCGCACTTAAGCCAGCATAATCAATTACTTATGGACAAAAGGACAATGGAGCTCTTCAGGACAACGACACTTCTTGCAAAGTGGTGGAACGAAGTTTTCTATTTCAATTTGCTGCATAAATAGGACTGCATTACAGGCCGATGGGTATTAAGCCATATTGCGATGGGGAGGGCAAGCAAATACTTATTGAATTAAGCCTTTATCGAAGAAAGTGTGAACTTAGTATCAGCGAAAGGTAGCAGAATCTTTGGGATTTACAGGATATTGGTGATAAACCCCTCTATATGGGTGAAAATATAACAGGAAATCGCTTTGCCGTTCAAAACGAGAAAAGGGCCAGAGTGGCCCTTATTCATACTTATGCAAAATTTTATTACAATTTCTCGACGTTCGCTGCCTGCAGACCTTTAGGTCCTTGCTCAGTATCGTAAGATACTTTTTGGCCTTCAGCGAGTGTCTTGAACCCGTCACCAGTGATGGCGCGGAAATGAACGAATACGTCAGCACCGCCATTATCTTGAGTGATAAAACCGAAACCTTTTTCTTCATTAAACCACTTAACGGTACCTGTTGCTTTAGACATGTTGTCTCCTGAATCTTTTACATCAACACATTACGCCAATAAATATTTAACCTTGGTGACAATTGAAACTCTTCCTTCTGTACAACATGCTTACACAAGTTCCGATACTGAAGTGCTTACGTTCATATTGTTTCATCACTGCCAAACACTACTGACACTAAAAGAGTAGGCATTGATATGCTGTTTGCAAATACTAAAATGGCTGTTTTGTGGTTGCATTCACAGCTTTAAGACGAAATTTAGAACGATTCTCAAACTCTATACGGTTGTATTGTAAGTATTTTCCTGCTTGTGTGAGGTGCCTCCGGTCTTGAAGGCGGCTGTTTCGATTTCGCAAAAATCTGATTTTATGGGATGAAATCAAAGAAACTGCGATTTTTTTCGATGCGCAAAATTGTGACTTGAGTAACAACATAACTTTCTGTTATAACGAGCTTAGTTGGGAAATGTAGTTTCATAGAAGGACAAACCATGAGCACTATCCTTGAATTGGTTCGCCAGACACGCCGCAAAAATAAGTTGAAGCGTGAAATTCTGGATAACGATCGTAAGGTCCGTGATAACCGGAAACGTGTTGAGCTGCTGGAAAACCTGCTGGATTATATCCAGGAAGATATGACGCATGAGCAGATCGTTGAAATCATCCAGAACATGAAAGGCGACTATGAAGACCGCGTGGATGATCACATTATTATCAGCGCAGAGTTGTCAAAAGAACGCCGTGAAATCAGCAAAAAAGTAACAGAGCTGAAGAAAGCGGAGCTGGCTTCAAAGCCAAAATCATGATGGCGTTGCGATAACACCGTAATCATTGAAGGTGTTTCGTTGAACCCTGAATACCGAAACCCGGCCTGGCCGGGTTTTTTGTTGCCGTTTGAACAGAATTGCCTTTGAGGGTAAGCGGTAGGTTTGAATTGAAGTTAGGACGCCTAATGATCCGTTTCAGCAGCTACGCTTTAGAGACCGAAATGTTGAACTGAGGCGAATCATCAAAGGGCCCGGCATCGCGGCTGCGGGTTGACTGTGGCAGTTATGCCGTCACATCGTCATCTGCCCGGAAGCTGCCCAGATGAAGCCTGACGTGTGAGGAGGAGCTATGTCGGAACAACCATCAACACAGTACCGCAGGATGCAGCAAGAATACCCGTCACTGTTGGACGCCGTGGAATCGCTTGGAAAAACGGCAAAGCAATCAGGACCGGTTGACGAGAAAACCGCGCAGCTGCTGCAACTGGCAGCGGCGGCAGCCTGTCGTTCGGAAGGGGCGGTGCACAGCCACACCCAACGGGCCCTGGCGGCCGGGGCGAGTGCCGAAGAAATTCGCCATAGCCTGATCCTGCTGATCAGTACGCTGGGTTTTCCATGTGTGATGGCTGCCTTAAGTTGGGCGGAAGATCGGCTAACTCCCTCGAACCAAACAGGCGCGCCGGATTGGGAAGTATGACACTTGCCGGTGTAGAAACGTCAGAATTGGAAACTGAGGGTTAGGTGATTCATCCGCAAACTTCATCTGCAAACATGGAGCGCTGCCACAGTGATCACGCAATTGCTGAGGCGTGCCCTGTGAATCACCATGGAAAATGAGCAATAAAAAAACCTGCAGTATGCAGGTGGATGATCCTCTCAAGGAAGAGTGTGAAAAGCGCGTCGAGAGTTAGCGACGACAGGGTTATGCTTTTGCTCTCGTTGACCACGCTGCAAGCCCAGAAACTTACGTGGTTGCTCCTCTTTCCCCTCATCTCTGTAAGACCTATTGGCAGAAAGAAACGCTTTTCAATATTGATTATAGCCCAGGTTGATGAATCGTCCAGTCATTCAAATGACCGCATGGACTCATCCATGAGGCGGAGAAGTCCTGCGAGGCCGCCAGATTTGTGAGGGCAGTTGAGGCTTCCTTGATTTGTATTGGGAATATTATAAATAATGAGAGTTGTCGCACTGATTTTTCTTATTGAGTGATGAATCATAAATCTATCTGAAAATTTGGGACTTATTTCAGATGGATAGGTGCTATGAATAACATAAAACAACAAAACGGTGAGGCATTGATCTCACAACTGGTGTCACATTTTGGGGTAACGCGGATTCAGAAAGATGGCGGGTATGTATTGCCAGATGGCAGCTTACTGAATTTGCAGCGATCGGATCTGGACCACCGGCAATATCATCGCGCTGTGGCTGCGTTGCTGCCGGAAGAAATGCAAGGCGCTTGCGATGAACTGACCATTGTCAATCTGATGGTTGCTACCGGAATCATCCGTTATGAAGCACGCGGGCGAGTCCATACGGCGGTGAAGCCAACACAGGCCCAGCGGCATCGGCTGTTTGAGTTGATGAAATACAGTGAGCAGGGGTTTCGGGTGATAGCTTCGGACTGTAATGGTGCAACCATTGGAGATCAGATGTTTAAGTCCCCGGCGGCACATGAGCTGTTGCGATTCTTTTCTGACTGTTATGACAACAATCAGAAGGTCTATCGGGAGGATGAATTCGGGATCCAGCCAACGGAGCAAGGGTTCAGGCTGATGTTTCGACCGGCGCACCGAGAAATCGGGTTTTATGAACCTGAAAGCGGGACGATGACACTCATTCCTGAGTTTTCAGACGTGATGTCCTTATTCCGGCAGCAAGTGGCTCAATATCAGGTTTTTGCGTCGGCATAATGGAAAAAAACCTTATCCGTATCGACGGATAAGGCTGGAATATCCAGAACAATCTTGTCACTTTTAGCAGTAGAATCGATTTCGGGCATTCCTGAATGCCAGAAAGGGATGGATCAGCGTGATTATCAGGTAATCAGGCGCTCAGGCTTTCGAGGTCAGCTTTTGCTGCGGCAATGCCGTTTGCTGCCATTTCTTCGCCCATGGCCAGGGCTTCACCGTAAACCACTTCAACATCGGTAATTCCGATAAATCCCAGAACCGTTTTCAGGTAAGGCACCATATGATCGGTACCGCCATCCTTGTGCATGCCCCCACGGGTCGTCACCAGGATTGCTTTTTTCCCTGTCAGCAGTCCTACTGGGCCAGTTTCGGTGTATGAGAACGTCACACCTGCACGGGCAATCAAGTCAAACCAGTTTTTCAGCTGTGTCGGGATGGTGAAGTTGTACATTGGCGCGCCAATCACCAGGGTGTCACTGACTTGAATCTCTTCAATCAGTTGATCAGACAGCGCCAGGGCTTCTTGCTGGCGGGCGTTCAGATTATCTCCGCCGCGAAGGCCGCCGGCGAGTTCACCATCCAGAACCGGAAGCGGGTTCGCTGCCAGATCACGTTCAATGATTGCCGTGGTTTTGCCTTCCCAAGAAGCCATTAAGTGATCAATCAGGCCGTTTGATTGAGAGTAGTCGCCAAGAATGCTGGATTTTAAAACAAGTACGTTTGACATGGTTCATTCCTTCACAGTGTTGCGTGCTTGGCAGTCAATATATGGGAGAGCAACGGGCGATGATAGTGGAAAATATCGTGCAAGTTGTTCAAATTTATTGATGGAGCTGTCATGTTCATAATATTCATTTAATTCAATGGCTTATTTTTAATTTTGTTCTTGGTCGAGAATGAGATTCTGTTTGATAGAGGGACAAAGCCCGATTTGATTGATGAACGCGACGGTTGTTTCCTTTCTGAAGAAACCGGCGTTACCTTCGTTGGCAGTGATGCAATCGTTTTTCCGATGTGCTTGACCCAACCTTGATTCAGATGGGGATCAGCAGGCAGGGGAGATGGCAGAGAAAAGGCAAAAAATAGCCCGAAACGACTCCTGTTTCGGGCTTAGGGGAATGGCTCGTGAGAGCCTTGCGCTAACTGGTTAGTAAATGGAGATCAATTACACTATCAATGGTAGTTCAAGCAGTATAATTTGCCAGTTTTGGCAATGAGAATGTCATTCAATTCTGACACTTGTGCTGAAAAACTGGCGTCAGGTTTATTTTAAACTAGACCCTTTGATGATCCCCATCGTGATACCGGTCAGAATTCAAATAGGTTTTTATCACGAACCAACTCACGCGGCAGGCCGTTTTTAATGCGGTTGCCAACCCATTTGCCGATGCCAATCGGGTAGTCACGATAGGTGATAATCACTTCCCCTTGGCCACTTAAGTTTTCCGGGCGGATATCCCGACCCATGAACCATTCTTTCGCTTGCGGTGCTGTAAGCTCGGTTGCCACGGATTCACGACCGCTTGCCAGGGTCATGATCGCTTCATGTTGCCAGCGGTAGCCTTTCTTATGCTGCTCGGCGAGTTTTACACCGATCCGCTGAAATCGAATTTCACTGAGCAGTGCGCGCAGGTTGGCCGGAAACAGCCAGACTTCTTTGTCTCGAAGCCAAATCTCACTTCCTGCCGGGATTGCAATATCCAGATCCGCTTTCAGGCTGGCGGTAATTTGCGCCTGCTCTTGTTCACCGGCAAGGCTAAATGGAAATTTCCCGAGTCGCTTTTTCACTTTTGGGGATTCTACGGATTGATGTTTACGGATCCGGGCAACAAAAAAACCTTCACTGTCGAACACCTGAGGGTAAACATGCAGGAATCCCTCTTCCGTCAGGACTTGCTCGGCGCCAGGGAACAGATTGCCCAGAGGCTCAAATGTGACCGCGTCACCAAAAGTTTCTTTCAGATAATGGCAGACTTGCTGATTTTCCTGCAAGTTCAGGGTACAGGTCGAGTAGACCATAACACCACCTGGTTTTAAGGCCTGAAAACCACTGACGATGAGATCGCGTTGGACGCTTGCGATGTCTGCAACCGATGCCAGGCTCCAGTTCGCCATGGCATCTTCGTCCTTACGAATCGCGCCTTCACCGGAGCAGGGCGCATCGAGCAAAATGGAGTCAAAAGACTCCGGCGCCCAGCCGCCAAAGACACAGCCATCGAAATGGGTCAGGGCTGTATTGTACACACCACAGCGTTGCAAGTTGGCGTGCAGCACTTTGATCCGGCTGGCTGCCAGTTCATTGGCAACCAGCGCGCCCCGGTTTTCCATGGCGCAGGCGATTTGGGTTGTTTTAGAGCCGGGGGCAGAAGCCATATCAAGGACGCAGTCCAAGCGATCATTGTCTTTGAGCAGGGCGGTCACCGGCATCATCGAACTGGCTTCCTGAATATAGAACAGCCCGGCCATATGCTCGGCCGTGTTGCCAAGCGACACGCTGTCTTCGTCTTCACGCTCAATCCAGAAGCCGGTTTCACACCAGGGAACAGGGGTCAGCGTCCAGTCTTTGTCTGCAACCCGCGCCAGGAAATCAGCCACACTGATCTTCAGGGTGTTAACCCGGATGCTGCGGCGGAGCGGGGTTTTACAACAGGCGATGAACTCATCCATGCTCAGGTGCTCTGGCATGATTTGGCGGATCTGCTCAAGGTAAGCTTCAGGAAGGTGGATGTTCGGATGCAAGGGAATGTCTCAGTTAACTAGCTTGGGGCGTGAGTCTATACCAAAGTCGGTGAATAATCGATTCTCAGCGGGGACTCACACGAAAAAAGGAGCGCGGGTGCGCTCCTTTGACTCCTTTGACTCCTTTGACTCTTATGGCTGGGATGTCATGTTTCAGTGACGGGGAATGGCAGTGCGCCACTCTCGCCATTGCGGCTTGGCTTGCCGGTGCAGCAGGAAATGAGATTCTGGTTCGGCAATCGGTGATAAAGGCTGTTGCTCCGGTGTTGCGAAAGCAATCCCGCCGCGAAGCAGGCTATCGACCGTGCCGCTTTCCACATTGGCACCGGTCAGGCCGATGGTGACATCCAGTCCGGAAACATTCCAGAACACGCTGTCGGTGCGAACCAGGTGACTGTAGGACTCCTCAACCTGGGCTTCAATAATGACGCGATCGGCAAGCTCACCCAGCGACACATTGACGACTTGACCCACTTGCATATCGCGATACAGCAGTGGCGTCCCTTCGCTGACGGAGCCGCGCTCTTCACTTTCGAGGATCACTGTCAAACCGGTTTTGGCCAGTTCTGTTTTCCCCAGTGTGAAGGTCTGAGAATAACTGCCGGTGCCGGGCTCAACGGCAATGTAGCTACTGAGCAGAGAGTCGAGGTTCTTGGTGCCGGACAGGCTGATCTTCGGTGTGACCAGCCAGAAATGGCTATCGGCTTTGGCAAGCTGTCCGGCATATTGCGGGAACAGACGCGCCTGAATGCTGACATTTCCGGACTTGAAGTTCGGAATAATTTCCAGCACTTTACCGACGTTGACGCCCTGATAACGAATGTCGCTATTGACGGAAACGGCTTTGGCATCACTCGCGGTCAGGGTAATGGTCAGGCCGAAGTTTTTCGCATCTTTCAGGCTTGGATAAAGCTTGAAGCGATGTGCGGTTTTGTTCGCGATGCCCGGCAGGGTGTCAAACGCAATACCACCTTTGACCAGTGTGGCCAGAGGATCGGCCTTGATATTGAAGCCCCCGATCCCGGCTTCAACTTCCACGCCGGAACGATTCCAGAACACAGTTTCGCCATTAATGAGGTGACGGTACTTATTCTTGATCGCCAGGCTGACCGTGACACCGTCATGGGTCAGGGCGTAGTCTTTAACTTCGCCCACCGGCAGATTGCGATACAGCACCGGGCTTCCGGCTGAAACCGGCGGCAGCTCGTCAGCAAACAGGGTAAAGGTCGACTGACCTTGCTGCTGCTCGGCCGCCAGGGTCGCCAGCTGTTTACTCTCGTAAAGCGGGTAGTGGGTCAGGATCTTACGGCTGCCGCTGCTGGTAAAGCTGATACTTTGACTAATCAGTTGATCGGCCGGCGGCACATTCACATTTAGTCCCTGGGCGCTGATGGTGGCATCAATTCCGCCGTCTAGATAGAAGCGGCTGGCTGAGCGAACCAGCGCAGTGTGCTCCGGCAGCACAACCACATCAAACCGTACCCGGTTGCTTTCCAGCGTGACACTTTTAACCCGGCCGACTTCCAGGCCCCGGTGTTTCAACAGGGTGCCGCGTTTCACGCCATGACTGTGATCGGCGTACAGGGCGAAGGTCGCGATACCGGGTTGTTGCTCCAGCAGTTGATCCTGGGTGATGGCAACAAAACGTCGCGCGTCTTCGCCGTTACCGGGGATCAGGGTCAGGAAGTTCCCCCGGATCAGGTTGCCGATATTCTTGACGCCGGTGAGAGAGACTTCGGCTTCTTCCAGCAGGATCCGTGAGCCGGTGGTCAGGAGCTCGCTCATACTCGGTTCGATGGCCGCATGCGCCACAACTTTCTGGCGCTGCTTATCAAGACGCAGATCGGAGATCTTGCCGATCTCCAGGCCGCGGTAAATGATTGGCGCGCCGTTGGCACTAACGTTGTTGTTGTCCGGGAGCTCGATGGTGATCGCGATCCCGCGCCCGGCAGTATTCAAATCCGGATACAGGCGGAACTGTTTTCCGGGGGGAATGGCCACACCTTCATCCGGCGAGTCAAAGGCAATTGCGCCGCCGATCATGGCCGACAAACTTTCAAACTGTACATCAATGCCGTTGAAACCGACATTGGCGCTCATACCACTGACATTCCAGAAGCGGCTTTTATTGGTCACCAACTCAGCATATTGCGGCTTGATCAACAGGTCGATCAGGACGCGCTTTTTACTCTCACTCAGGGTGTAGTTATACACTTCACCCACCGGGATTTGCTTGTACATGACCTGAGAGCCGATGTTCACCGACCCAAGGCTCGGCGCGCGGAGCTGGATTTTCAGCCCTTCGCCCAGCGTCAGGTCGGAAGGCTGGGTATCCAGGGCCGTAAACTCATAGGCACTGTCTCCCTGACCGGGTTGCATGGCAATGTAGTTGCCCGACACCAGCGCATCCAGCCCGGAAATACCGGTAATCGAGGCTTTGGGTTTCACCAGCCAGAACTGGGTGCCTTCTTTCAAGGTTTTGACGGCTTCCGGATAGATGTCGGCTTCGACATAAATGCTTTTCAGATCTTTCGACAGAACGACATCGCGGATCATACCGACTTCAAGGCCCTGGTAGCGAATGGTCGTGCGACCGGCAGTCAGGCCCGCCGCATCACTGAAGTGGATCTTAATTCGTTGGCCGGCTTCATTGACCGCTTTGTAGACCAGCCATCCGGCTAAAACGAGTGCGAGCAGAGGGAGAATCCAAAGAGGAGAGATGCCGCGATCTCGTTTAATGTTTACAGGTTCTGGTTCTTGGTTATCGAGTCTGTCGTTCATAATTGTTCCATATCAGACGAGAATCCAGGCTTTCAGCAGCCAGCATGGTAAGTACAACCACAACCCCGAAGGCAATCGCGCCCGGGCCGGGTGTAAAATCGAGGAGTTGGTCACGGTCAATCAGGGTGACCATAATTGAAATCACAAACAAATCAATCATTGACCATTTGCCAATCCATTGAATAATCCGGAAGATCACCATCCGGTGCAGGTGGTTGACCCGGCGTTTGAACTGGATGGCCAGCAGCAGAAACGCCAGGCCGAGAATTTTGGCAACGGGCACCACGATACTGGCGATGAAAATGATCGCCGCGATGCCGCCCATGCCGTTTTTCACCAGTGATGCAACGCCGGAAAAAATGGTATCTTCGACCCGCTTCCCGTTATTGAGAAAAATGGAAATCGGATACAGGTTGGCCGGAAAAATAAAAATCGTGGCTGCGATCAAGTACGCCCAGGTCTTCTGAATCGAGTGAGGTATCCGGTGATACAGCGGTGCCGTGCAGCGAATACAGTGATCGCCCTGAGCCTGGGTTAAATGACAGCTATGGCACTGGGCTTTCAGCTCGTCATCATTATGTTCGCCTTCCGGTTGCCAGGCTTCCCAATAGCGATGGACGCTGACCCGGGTGATCAGTAATGACATCAGGATTTGCAGAATGATCAACGAGTAGAGGCCCGGGCCGACATAGATGTCGGCATAATCCTGCACTTTAAAGCAGGAGATCGCCAGGCCGACCAGGAAAACATCAAACATTGCCCAGTTGCGCAGGTGCTCGATCGTGAGTACCGAGAGACGGAACAAAGAAAATCGCCGCCATTTCAGGCCAGCCTGAGCGCCGAGTACCGAGAGGCTGACCAGTAGCGGGGCGATGCTGCTGCAAAACAGGATGAGCAAGGCGACAATAGGAAAGTCGGCTGCCAGGGTAAAGGTGCCTGACGGCAGCGTTGCCGGGATCATCACGCCGAACAGGCGGATCGTAATGAGCGGTAATACATGCGCGGGAATGAACAGGATCAGACACGCCAGGGCAATAGCCAGCTCACTGTTAAATCGTGAAGTGCCGCCTCGGTATAATCGGGTATTGCAGCGAGGGCAATAGGCACTTTGTCCTTGTTGAGCGACTTGCGGCATGATGGCTAAATCGCATCCGGGACATCGTCTTGCCAGTGACATGGTGGTTTAATCCTTTACTATGCAAATAAATAGCGGCTCAAGGGCCGCTATTATCAATTATGAACACTATATTATTTTACATTCACTCTGGCTACAGCCCCTTGTGGTTCGACTCGAGCTTCTGTGGCTGAGTTCGCATGGGGTTCTGATGACTGAATGGAACCATACAGGGTCTGGTATAACCCGGTTTCATTCACGAGCTCAGCGTGCGTACCCGACTGGCTGACTTGGCCGTCTTCAAGCACATAGATTAAATCAGCTTGCTTAACCGCAGATAAACGGTGAGCAACAATCAGTGTGGTTCGGTCGGCCAGAAACTCATTCAGGGCTTTATGTAAGGCAGCTTCTGTCGCGGTATCGAGCGCTGACGTTGCCTCATCCAGGATCACAAAGTCCGGATTGGCCAGGATCATCCGGGCGATTGCCAGACGTTGCCGCTGACCGCCGGAAAGGCGGATCCCCTGACGGCCAATCTCGGTATCCAGGCCTTTGGTGAGCCGTTCGGTGACGTCCATCATCTGGGCAATGTCCAAGGCTTGCCAGAGCTGTTCATCATTAAAGTGCGCACCCATGCAGAGGTTGTTGCGCAGAGTGTCGTTGAACAGCACCGGGTGCTGTAACACCACCGCCATTTTTTCCCGCAGCGCTTCGTAGCTGACGTCTTCAACCGGAGCGCCGTTAATCAGGATATCGCCGCTGTCTTTTTGATAAATCCCCAGCAGAAGCTGGATTAACGTTGACTTCCCGCCACCGGAGGAGCCAACCAGCGCGATCCGTTTTCCGGCCGGGATCGACAGGTTCAGGCCACGAAGTACTTCTTTATCTTCATCGTAGGCAAAGCGCAGATTACGGACATCGATTTGCAGACTTTCCCCGGCTCTGAACGGATTGACGGTTGCAACCGGGCGGACTTCTTCTTCCAGCGCAATCAGGCCATTGAGTCGCTGCATGGCGGCTGAGGCACCGTACCAGGCAAACTGAATGCCGAGCAGCTCCTGAACCGGGCCAAGCATGAACCACAGGTAGCCGAACACGGCGAACATCTGGCCGATGGTCAGATCGGTGAACAGTACCATCACCATCGCCATGGCCCGGAACAGCTCAAAGCCGATCAGAAACAACAGGAATGAGATCCGGCCGGCGGCTTCGGATTGCCAGGCATATTTGTCGGCGTCGTAGCGGATGTTATCAGCACTGGCTTTGAGTTGGGTCAGATATTCCCGCTCCCGGTTTGAGGCGCGTAACTGGTAGAGCCCATCCAGGGTTTCCACCAGGCGTTGCTGGAATTTCTCAAATGCCTGGTTTTCTTTTCGCTTGAGGGTTTTGACCCGGTTGCCCATTTTCTTGGAAGCATAAACCACGACCGGGTTAACCAGCAGAATGAACAGCCCCAACTGCCAGTTCAGCCACAGCAGGATCACCGCGGTGCCCACCACCGTGAGCAGGCCGACCAGAAAACGGCTCAGAGTGTCACCGACGAATTTATCGATGGTTTCCACGTCAGTGATCAGATGCGAGGTGATGCCGCCGCTGCCTTTTTCTTCATACTGGCGCATGCTGATCCGGCCGAGCTTATCGAGCAGGTGGCGGCGAATATTGAAGGTGATGTCTTTTGCAACCAGGGTAAACTGACGACTTTGTAAAATATTTAATGCCTGACTGCTGATCCGCATCAGCACGACAAACAACAGCACCAGGAAAATGTATGCGGTGGGCGTTTGTAGTGATTGAGGCAGGAAAAAGTTAAGGAACTCAATACCCTGAGCGGGCTTATCCAGCAAGATCTCGTCAACCATGAGCGGCATCAGCAGGGGGATGGGCACACTGATCAGTGTCGCCAGAACGGCGATGATATTGGCGGCAATGAGCCGTGGCCGATGATGTTTTGCTTGCGTTACCAGCCAAGACCAGTTAATCATTTGGTTTTCGTTGCCTTTCACAGTGATAATGATTCCTATTATTGCAAAGGGTTTTATTTTAGAGGCTAAGCAAGGAGTAAGCCATGGAAAATAAGTCAGCGTTTTACGAAAGACTCACGAAACAAGCGGTATCACTGATCGAAGGCGAGTCGGATTTGATTGCTAATATCTCTAATATTAGTGCGTTACTCTTTATGGAGTTAGAAGATATTAACTGGGCCGGCTTTTACTTTTTGAAAGGCGAACAGTTGGTGCTTGGTCCTTTCCAGGGCAATCCAGCCTGTGTGCGCATCCCGGTCGGGCGCGGCGTGTGCGGTACGGCGATCGCCGAGGACAAAGTGCAGCGCGTTGCGGATGTTCATCAGTTTGAAGGGCATATTGCCTGTGACGCGGCCAGTAATTCTGAGATCGTGATTCCGTTTCGTGTGAACGGCGAGTTATACGGTGTGCTGGATATTGATAGCCCAAGTTTGTCAAGATTTGACCAATCCGATGAGGATGGACTAGTGAGTTTTGTCAAGGAACTACAAAAAAGGCTCTAATTGAATGCTTACAGTGGTTTTTCAGTGCTAGGTAACTATAATAGCGAGACAATTTCTTTTTGATTAAAGTACAAAAGGCGAGTCTCACTCGCATTGTCAGGAAAGTCCATGGAAAACTCTGAAAAGCTAACGAACAGTAAAGAAGTGATTGCCTACATTGCTGAGCGTTTCCCAAAATGCTTTACCGTTGAAGGTGAAGCTAAGCCACTGAAAATTGGTATCTTCCAAGAATTGGCGGAACGTCTGAGCGAAGACCCGAAGGTGAGTAAGACTCAGCTGCGTACTGCGCTGCGTCAATACACTTCTTCCTGGCGTTACCTGCATGGTGTGAAAGCCGGCGCCAGTCGTGTTGATCTTGACGGCAACGAGTGTGGCGTATTGGAAGAAGAACACGTAGAACACGCGAAAAAAGCGCTCGAGGATAGCAAGGCTCGAGTTCGTGCTCGCCGTAAAGAGCAGGCAGAAGCGAAAGCGGCTGCTGGCAAAGAAGGTGAGGACAAGGCGAAAAAAATTCGCGCTAAATCGTCTAAACCTAAGAGCACCAAACAAAAAACGACTAAGCTAAATAAAAAGCCTGCAGAAACGACCCGTGCGTTGAATGCTGATGAAGTTATCGTAGGTAAGTCTGTCAGTGTCAACATGGGCACCGGAAACATGCCGGCGACTATCGTTGAAATTAATAAGGACGATGTTCGTGTACGTTTGACCAATGGACTGACCATGGTTGTAAAAGCGGAGCACCTTCGTTCGTAAAGGAGAATGCTCGACGTATGAAATGTCGATTCCGTTTCTCACTGATCGCTGCCGGCATGATGCTGGCAGCTTCAGCACAAGCCCTAGAGGCTAAATATTCGCTAAGTGATTTGCCGGCGCTGGTGCCTGAAAAGCAGCATGCCACGGCCAGTAAAAGGATAGCGTCGCGGTTCACTCGCTCGCATTACAGACAATTCAGCTTAGACGACCAGTTCTCGGCCAGCATTTTTGACCGTTATATCGAAATGTTGGACTTCAATAAAAGCTTCCTGACTGCTTCAGATATCAAGCAGTTTGAACAGTGGCAGTATCAGCTTGATGATCAGCTGAAACGTGGTGAAAACACGGCTGCTTTCGATATATTCAATCAGTCTCTTAAACGTCGATACGACCGTTATCAATACGCCCTGACACTGCTGGATCGGGAAATCACCTTCAATACTGATGAAGATTTCGTGATTGACCGTTCTAAGTTGCCATGGCCGAAAGATCGCAACGAACTCAACGAGATTTGGCGTAAGCGAGTCAAATATGATGCGCTGAATCTGAAACTGACCGGCAAGAAATGGCCGGAGATCAAAGAGACCCTCAGCAAACGCTACAACAATGCGCTGAAGCGTCTGACACAGACTCACAATGAAGATGTGTTCCAGATCTATATGAATGCGTTTGCCCGCGAAGTGGATCCGCATACCAGTTATCTGTCACCACGAAATGCTGAGCAGTTCCAGGCCGAGATGAACCTGTCTCTGGAAGGGATTGGCGCCGTGCTGCAAGTGGTGGATGACTATACGGTGATCCGCTCGCTGGTAGCTGGTGGACCGGCTTCCGACTCGAAACGTCTTTCTGCCGGGGATCGGATCATCGGCGTCGCGCAAGACGGCAAAGATATGGTCGATGTGGTTGGCTGGCGTCTGGATGATGTCGTCCAACTGATCAAAGGTCCGAAAGGCAGCAAAGTGAAGCTGCAGATCCTGCCGGAAGGGAGCAGCACCAAAAGTTACGATGTCACAATTGTACGCGACAAGATCCGTCTTGAAGATCGTGCAGTGAAATCCGAGGTGAAATTCTCGCAAGGGCGGAAGATCGGGGTGATTGAGATCCCAAGTTTCTACGTCGGCTTGTCGGAAGACACCAAGAAGGAGTTGGCGAAACTCAATGATCAGCAGGTTGACGGCATCGTGATTGACTTGCGGAATAATGGCGGTGGGGCACTGACAGAAGCGACAGCCCTTACGGGTCTGTTCATCAACAGTGGTCCGGTTGTCCAGGTCCGAGATAGCTATGGCCGGGTCAAGGTCAATGGCGACTCTGATGATCGGGTTTATTTCGATAATCCGCTGACGGTCTTGGTGAATCGCTATAGTGCCTCGGCTTCCGAGATTTTCGCTGCGGCGATGCAGGACTATGGTCGGGCTGTGGTTCTGGGTGAGCAATCGTTCGGGAAAGGCACAGTGCAGCAGCACCGTTCGCTGAATCATATTTATGATCTGTTTGATCAGCCGCTGGGTCATGTTCAGTACACGATTCAGAAGTTCTACCGTATTAACGGTGGCAGTACGCAGAACCTGGGGGTTGTCCCGGATGTGCCGTTCCCGTCTGCCGTTGATCCGTCAGAAACCGGTGAAAGTGTTGAAGACAATGCCTTGCCTTGGGATAGCATCAAACCGGCGCAGTACCAGAAAGTACATAACTTTTCCCCATTGTTGACGAACCTGGTGGCGAACCATGAAAAACGCATCAAGCGTGATTTGGAGTTCAGTTTTATCCAGGAAGATATCAAGCGTTATCAGCAGGAGAAAGACATCAATACGATTTCTCTGAATGAGAAGAAGCGGATTGCTGAGCAGGAGAAAGACGACGTTGAACGTCTGACTCGCCTGAACAAGCGTCAGAAAGCGATGGGCAAGAAGGTGTTCGCAACCTTGGATGATATTCCAAAAGATTACGAAGCGCCGGATGCTTACCTTGATGAAGCAGTCGCTATTACGGCCGATCTTATTAAGGTCTCCAGCTAAGACCACAAGCACTGTCATGGGTTGAAGCCCGCTTGTTGAAAGATTGAAACGGTACCGGATTCGGTACCGTTTTTTTATGCGCCGGTGGGGGCTGTATCTGCCTGGCGATGTTCGAGATGTTCGGTACCTGATTGTATTCACAGCAGGTTCTGGTGGCTGAGACTGTCTTAAGAATAAGATGGCCCTTCGAATTAGTGTGATATTGCTCATCATTTTTAGGCATAGCGCCCATTTGCCGACTAGGGTTTAAGAAGAACTTCATTTTGTTGTTGGGGTAGCGCTATGTTGAAGTCGACACTGATTGCCGTTGCTTTATTCTTGAGTTCACTATCGTATGCCGATGATTTAACAGAGTTTGATTACCCTTTGTTATTAGGGGACTGGTATTGGTTCAGCAGCACCGATGACGGAGTCAGTACCGACGGGGTCAGCTACCGGGCAATGAATATCAAGTTCAAGTCATCCTATCAGTTTGTGATCCGCCTCCTGCAAGTCGATGGTACGGTTGAAGCCTGGGAAGGGATTTACGATATCGATGAAAGTTCGGTTACCTTCCGGGCAAAAGGGCAGCCGGAACAACAACATAGTTATCTGCTCAGCTATAACCAGTTTGTTCTTGATGGTGCGCGGTTTACCAAGCTGGCACCGGAAAATTTGCCGGGCAACTGGCGCTCCTCACGAATTACAGGTCGGGATGTCGGTGACGGGGTCTCCGGGCTGGAGATTTCTCTGCGTCCGGATTTTCTGTTTTCGGCAAAAGTTTCCGGAGATGATGGCCGCAAGCGGGAGCACCAGGGGATCTACTTTATCGAAGACGATCGGATTGTGCTGATTTACGAAGACGGGCAGCATGACAGCCAGTTCCAGCTGGGGTCAAATACGCTGACGCTGACCAACAAGCAATTCGGAATGGAAGCGGTGATGGTTCGCGAATGACGTCGACTTCTGTTTGGGGCTACCCGGAGATCCGAGATGAAGCATAAAAAAGGCTTGCCCCGAGGCAAGCCTTTTTCATGAACAGGGGATGATAGTCCCTTAGCTGTTCGCCAGTTGAAACGCTTGGCGCAGCTGTGACAGATAGTCTTCATCCCGGCAAATACTCTTACCCGGCTCATCCGAAATCTTCGCAACCGGGCGGCCTTCACATTCGGTCAGCTTGATGACGATGTTCAGTGTATCCACGCCGGGCAGGTCACAAGTCAGCTGGGTGCCGATACCAAAGCTGATGTTAATGCGATGCGCAAATTGTTTGTAGATCTCCAGCGCTTTTCGCAAAGTCAGGCTGTCGGAGAAGACCAGCGTCTTGCTCTTCGGATCAATTCCCAGGGATTCATAGTGGCGGATGGCTTTTTCACCCCAGGCAATCGGGTCACCGCTGTCATGACGCAATCCGCTGAAACGCTCGGAGAGACGCAGATCGAAGTCACGCAGGAAGGCATCCATATTGATGCAGTCGGTCAGGGCGATGCCAAGTGAATCCGGGTATTCCTGCAACCAGCGGTTAAGTGCCAGCTGTTGGGAATCTGCCAGTTCCCCGGACAGCTGTTGGTGCGCCTGGAACCATTCATGTGCCTGGGTGCCGACAGGAGTAAGGCCGCGCGTATGCGCCAGGTGGTAGTTCGAGGTTCCCTTGAACTCCGGCACGTTCTCGCTGAGATAGTCGACAATCGCCTCTTGGACTTCTTTGGAGAAACGGCGCCGTGTTCCGAAGTCAACCAGGGCGAACTCACTTAAATCAGTGCCTTCTGCACGTTGATAGAAGTCCGCCAGCTTCAGCTTCAGTTGACGAATGGCATCTTGTGCCGAGGATTCCGGATAGCATTTTGACGAGCGAACTTCGCTGATGACTGCCAGCAAGGGGACTTCCCACAGGATGATATCAAGCCACTTACCCGTGATCATAATGCTCAGTTGGTCACCGGATGCGTCGATTTCGACCTGAGCACTGTTGAGTTTAAAAGTTTTCAGGTAGTCCAGATAGTCGGCTTGAAAGAACGGCAGCGTTGCCAGATAGGCCAGCTCATCTTCAGAAAAAGAAAGCTCCCCCAGTTTTTCGACCTGGGCTTGAATTTCACGGCAGTAAGGACGAAGGTCTTCTTGGCTACGGCAATGAAACTCTGCAGCCGCTTCAATATTAGGGTATTGATGAAAGATCGCTTGTTGCATATGCAATTTGTATGCATCAGTATCAAGCAGGGATTCGATTACCCCAGTGTGTCCTGTATGAGTCATAGCTAATGTAGTTGTCTATCGCAATCCGAGAATATTACATTGTTTTGAGTCTAATTTGACCGTAAGCATCGAAAATAGACTAAAAAAATAGGGACGTACCTTACGCCGAAACCTTGAAAACAACAAGTCCACTCACCATATTATTTTCTTAAAGGGTAATCTTCTGGATTTCGTCATTTTAACCCTGTATTTGCTATGGTATCTCGGGGCATGTGGCGATCTATGATCACTTTTTTAATTATAGACAATAGGATACCCCGGAAAATAGAATCCCCGGGGGCCGGTCTATGAAACCGGCAGGCTGGGCTTGAACGCCAGCCACGAAGACAGAATAATGACAGGTGTCAGCCGCTCACTCATGGCATGAACGCCATGGCGGAAAAAACAAGGAAACGAATATGGCCGAACAACCGACCACCACACAGCCAACAGCCAAATACCGCGCTGATTACCAGGCACCCGATTACACCATTACGGATATTGACCTGAAGTTTGATCTCCATGACACGGCAACACGTGTTGTTGCGGTAAGCCAGGTGAAGCGTCAGGCAGAGCAGGCCACTTCGCTGGTGCTCGACGGTGATTGTCTCAAGCTGGTACGCCTGGAAATCAATGGCGAAACCTGGACTGAGTACGAGGAGACCGAAAGCGGTCTGACAATTCACAATGTCCCGGCTGAGTTTACGTTGACGATTGAAACGGAAGTCAATCCACAGGAAAACACCTTACTGGAAGGCTTGTACAAATCAGGTGAGGGCTTCTGTACGCAATGTGAAGCGGAAGGCTTCCGTCGAATCACTTTCTATCTTGATCGCCCGGACGTCCTGGCGCGCTTTAAAACCAAGGTGATTGCCGACAAAGCTTCCATGCCTTACCTGCTGAGCAACGGGAACCGTGTTGATGGCGGTGATCTGGACAATGGCCGTCACTGGGTTCAGTGGGAGGACCCGTTCCCGAAACCAAGCTACCTTTTTGCGCTGGTTGCCGGTGATTTTGATGTACTGCGTGATAGCTATACCACCCAGAGTGGCCGCAATGTCGTACTGGAAATCTTCGTCGACAAAGGCAACCTGGACCGGGCGGATTACGCGATGACCTCGCTGATCAACTCCATGAAGTGGGATGAAGAGCGCTTCGGGTTGGAATACGATCTGGATATCTACATGATCGTTGCCGTCGATTTCTTCAACATGGGGGCGATGGAGAATAAAGGACTGAATATCTTTAACTCCAAGTATGTTCTGGCGAATCCGTCCACGGCGACCGATACCGACTATCAGGGCATCGAGTCCGTAATTGGCCACGAGTATTTCCACAACTGGACCGGGAACCGGGTGACTTGTCGTGACTGGTTCCAGTTGAGCCTGAAAGAGGGTCTGACCGTGTTCCGCGATCAGGAGTTCTCGTCGGATTTGGGATCTCGTCCGGTGAACCGGATCAATAATGTCCGGATCATGCGCGGCCCGCAGTTCGCTGAAGATCGCGGCCCGATGTCTCACCCGATCCGTCCGGAAAAAGTGATTGAAATGAATAACTTCTACACCCTGACCGTGTACGAGAAGGGCAGTGAAGTGATTCGGATGATGCACACCTTGCTCGGTGAAGCCAACTTCCAGGCCGGGATGAAGCTGTATTTTGAACGCCACGACGGTACAGCTGCAACCTGTGATGATTTTGTCCTGGCGATGGAAGATGCGTCCGGGATCAGCCTGGAGCGTTTCCGTCGCTGGTACAGCCAGGCCGGGACACCGGTGGTGAGTGTCGCAACTGAATATGACGCAGCGCAGAAACGTTACCGCGTCATGATTAAGCAGCAGACTGCACCGACTCCGGGTCAGGAGGAGAAATTACCGCTGCATATTCCGTTCGATATCGAGCTGTATAACCGCCAGGGCGAAGTAATTGCATTACAGTGTAACGGTGAAGCCATTCACCATGTGCTGGACGTGACGGAAGCTGAGCAGGTGTTCGAGTTTGACCAAATCGATGAAGAGCCGGTTATTTCTATGCTGCGTGAGTTTTCTGCGCCGGTGATCCTGGAATACGATTACCGTGATGAAGATCTGATCTTCCTGATGGTGCATGCCCGCAATGCCTTTGCCCGTTGGGATGCCGGTCAGAGCCTGTTGGCGAAATACATCCGCGAAAACGTCAGTCGTGTACAACAGGGCGAAGCCTTCGCGCTGCCTGAATCTGTGGTGGATGCGTTCCGTGGTGTCCTGTTGGATGAGACCCTGGATCCTGCATTTATTGCAGAAGTGCTGACGCTGCCAAGCGAGAATGAAATTGCCGGTTGGTATAAAACTGTCGATGTGGATGCGATTCACCATGTCGTCAGTGAGCTGGAAAAAGTGCTGGCCACCGAAATGGTTGATGAGTTCTCGGCCATTTACCATTCACTGGCGCAACCGGCTTATACGATTGACCACGACGCGATGGCAAAACGTGCGTTGCGCAATCGTTGCCTCGCCTTCCTGGCGAACACCGAACATGGTGATCAGCTGGCGACGGCTCAGTATCAGCAATCTGACAATATGACAGATACCATGGCTGCCATGGTCGCGGCGAATGACGCACAGCTGCCGTGCCGTGAAGCACAGATGGCTGACTTCAGTGAGAAGTGGACGCATGATGGCTTGGTCATGGATAAGTGGTTCATTCTGCAAGGTAAAAATCCTGCCGAGAATGCGCTGGACAATGTCCGTGCAACCATGAAACATCCGGCATTTGATTTGAAGAACCCGAACCGGACCCGCAGCCTGGTGGCCAGTTTCTGTGCCAACAACCCGGTACGCTTCCACGCGAAAGACGGCTCAGGCTATCAGTTCCTGACTGAAATCCTGACCGCGTTGAATACCAGCAACCCGCAAGTGGCTTCGCGTTTGATTGAACCTTTCCTAAAGTACCGTCAGTATGATGCGCAGCGTCAGGCGCTGATGCGTGCTGAACTGGAAAAACTGGCAGGGTTGGAGAACCTGGCGAAAGATCTGTTCGAAAAAGTACAGAAAGCGCTGGATCAGTAAACTGACCCATCAGCCATCATGTATCAGGCCTCCGGAAGCGGGGGCCTGTTTCTGTTGAAAAGCAGATAAAGAAAGACAACTGAAAGTGAGATGATGAGACACTATACCTTTTCGATGGACATCAGTTACCAGTCGTATCTGGGTCATTACTCAGGCGCTGCCAGTACTGTTCTGGTCGTGACCGATAATGGATTGAAGCTTCAGTTGCCGGCATCCCGGTTTCGGCCATTCCTGAGTCAGTTGGGAGTCAAAGGGCGGTTTCGGGTGACGGTGAATGCCCAGAACCGAATTGAAGCGATCGAACAAATAACCTGAACGATTCACCGGAACGTCAATCGTTGGCCCATGACGGTGACTTGACGATACTTTTGTTTACTGTTTTTTAACATTTGCTTGTGTCTAATGGGGCCAGCAGGACAGCATTGCATGGTTTTTGAGCGAATGGGATATCTGGTTTTCAGCTATTTACCACTACAAAAATTGACAGTATTAATAATTGGTTAGACCAATGAACCGCGTTATTCAGGGGCACCGCTGCTCTTTTCATCACCGTCAGATATTCCGACCAGTCAAAATCTTAACCTTAGTCACATATTCGATTTTTTCTTCCTGTTACAGAGTTATTATCGTAACCCTTTCGCAACAAAACACCCTACAATAGCCCTCACAGAACGAATACCGATACCGTGTGCCAATACACCTCGATTGGCCCATGGGATTGATATAAAAACCCTATACTAGATCGATAATAGAATATGACGATGGAGCATTTGCTATGACCGCACCTGACCCTATAGTGCCGGTACTGCTTGAAAAAGTGTATGGCTTAATCCAGGACAAGATTGAGACCCCGCAGCAGTCATTAGTAGAAGTTTTTGCTCAAAAATTATTAGGTCAATTGGCAGACGACGATCTGCTGCAAAGGAATGAATCTGACTTATATGGTGCAGTGCTGAGCCTTTGGCATCACCTTGTGCAAAACAAACCGGATCAAATCTCTGTTCGGGTTTATAACCCGACCCTCAGCCGTTACGGCTGGCAATCGACCCACACTGTGGTTGAAATTGTAACCCCAGATCGTCCATTCCTGGTTGACTCGGTCCGCATGACGCTGACCCGTCTCGGGATCACAAGCCACCTGATGCTTAATGGCCCGTATTACTTCAAGCGGAATGAGCAGGGCGTGATCACCGAAGCTTGTGGTCAGGATGGTGATTTGCAAACCCTGTTCCATATTGAGGTTGACCGCCTGAACGATAAGGCGGAAATGAAAGCACTCAAAGAAGAACTAGAACAAGTGCTGCAAGATGTCGATCTGGTTGTCAGTGACTGGCATGCCATGCAGGGTAAAATGCAGGAGATCGTCAATGAACTGAAAGCGGCTGAGCTGCCGGTTGACGATGCACAGCGTGATGAGGTGATTGCTTTCCTGGATTGGGTCACACGCCATAACTTCACATTCATGGGTTACCACCAGTACGATCTGCTGCCGATTGAAGGGGACTACGAGCTACTTCCTTGTGAAGGAACCGGTCTTGGCTTGCTGAGTAAATCCGGCAAAGCCCGTTCCCTGACGTTATCTGAGCTGCCGGAATCTGCCCGCCTGGAAGCACGTAAAACCGATCTGCTAATCCTGACCAAGAGCAACGGTAAGTCGAAAGTCCATCGTCCGGCTTACACTGACTACATTGGTATTCGTCGCTTTGACAAGAACGGTAATGTGGTCGGCGAGCACCGTTTCACCGGTTTGTATGCGTCCACGGCCTATCATCAGACGGCGATGAATATTCCGCTGATCAGCAATAAGGTGTCGCGGATCCTCAAAGCCAGTGGCTATTCTGAAGGCTCTCATTCCTGGAAAGCCCTGAACAACCTGCTGGAAACCTATCCGCGCGATGAGCTGATCCAGGCCAACGAGAAAGAAATGCTAGATGTCGGCTGCGGCGTGGTACGCATGCAAGACCGTGATCTGCTGCGCCTGTTTGTGCGTCGTGACCCATTCGGCCGCTTCTTCTCCTGCATGGTGTATGTCACCAAAGAGCGCTACAACACCGAGTTGCGCCGTAAAACTCAAAAGATCCTGAAAGAGTACTTTGGTTCGGATCAAGATGTCGAATTTACGACTTTCTTCTCTGAAAGTCCGCTAGCGAGAACTCATTACATCGTGCGCGTAGATAACAATAATTTTGATGTGGACGTCAAAGCCATCGAACACAACCTGGTTGAAGCCGCTGCTGCTTGGGAAGATCGCCTGAGTACCTCGTTGGTTGCTAACTTTGGTGAAAACAAAGGCACGCCGCTGGCGAAGAACTATGCGCGCGCTTTCCCTCGCTCATATAAAGAACAAATGCTGCCGGGCTCTGCGGTTGCCGATATCGAGCAACTGGAAAGCCTGAGTGAAGACAATAAACTGGGGATGCTGTTCTACCGTCCTCAGGAAAAAAGCGTGAACTCCAACTTTGTGAAGCTCAAGCTATTCCATCGCGATGAGCCAATCCATCTGTCGGATGTGATGCCGATGCTGGAAAACCTGGGGCTGCGCGTGATTGGTGAGTCACCATACGAGATCGTCACTGCCAATGGAACCGTTTACTGGATCCTTGATTTCGCCATGTTGCTCAATGCCTGTGATGAAATCGATCTGGCAGAAGCGCGTGACCGCTTCCAGGAAGCCTTCTCAGCCATCTGGCATAACGATATTGAAAGCGATGGTTTCAACCGCCTCGTGCTGTGTGCCGGTCTGACCGGTCGCCAGATCACGATTCTTCGAAGCTACGCCCGCTATATGCGTCAGGTCGGATTCCCGTTCAGTCAGCACTATATTGAAGAGACGCTGTCAAATCACAGCGACCTGGCTCGTGATCTGGTGTCCCTGTTTGCGCTGCGCTTCAATCCGAAGAAGAAGCACACGGAAAAAGCCGAGCAGGATTTGATCGCGAGACTGAATAAGAAACTGGATAACGTTGAAAGCCTGGATGACGACCGGATCATTCGCCGCTACATGGAAATGATCCTGGCGACCCAGCGTACCAACTACTATCAGAAAGACGAGCAAGACAAGCCGAAGCCATGGCTGTCCCTGAAACTGCGTCCATCTGAAATTCCGGAAATCCCCGCGCCGGTTCCATTCTTCGAGATTTTCGTATATGCACCGGATATCGAAGGGGTGCACTTGCGCGGCGGTAAAGTTGCCCGTGGTGGTCTGCGTTGGTCTGATCGTCAGGAAGACTTCCGAACTGAGATTCTGGGCCTGGTGAAAGCACAACAGGTGAAGAATACGGTTATCGTGCCAGTTGGTGCGAAAGGTGGTTTCGTGTGTAAACGTCAGCCACAGATGACAACACGTGAAGAAATCTGGTCTGAAGGACAGCGTTGTTACAAGCGCTTCATTCGTGCGCTGCTGGATGTAACCGACAATATCGTCGATGGTGAGCTTCTGCCACCAGCCGATGTGGTCCGCCATGATGACGACGACCCATATTTGGTTGTTGCAGCAGATAAAGGGACGGCAACGTTCTCGGATCTGGCTAACTCAGTGTCTGATGATTATAACTTCTGGCTGGGCGATGCATTCGCATCCGGTGGTTCGAACGGTTATGACCATAAGAAGATGGGGATCACGGCCCGCGGTGGTTGGGAATCAGTGAAGCGTCACTTCCGTGAGCTGGGCATTAACTGCCAGACCACCGATTTTACCTGTGCGGGTATCGGTGACATGGCCGGGGACGTCTTCGGAAACGGGATGCTGCTGTCGAAACACATCCGACTGGTCGCAGCCTTTAACCACATGCATATCTTCCTGGATCCGAATCCGGATTCAGCAAGCAGCTGGGAAGAGCGGAACCGTCTGTTCAACCTGCCGCGTTCAAGCTGGGAAGATTACGATGTGAGTCTGATCTCTGAAGGGGGCGGTATCTTCTCCCGCCGCAGCAAGTCGATCAAGCTGACGCCTCAAGTCCAGAAACTGCTGGGTACCCGCAAGCAGAGCGTTCCACCGAACGAGTTGATCCAGATGATCCTGAAAATGGAAGTGGATCTACTGTGGAACGGCGGGATCGGGACTTATGTCAAAGCGGCCAGTGAGACCAATGCTGATGTAGGCGACCGTGCGAATGATGTGCTGCGGATTAACGGCGGTGAGCTGCGTGCTAAGATCGTCGGTGAAGGCGGTAACCTGGGTATGACTCAACTGGGCCGTGTTGAATTCGCGAAGACAGGCGGCCTGGTCAACACCGACTTTGTGGATAACGTAGGTGGTGTTGACTGTTCAGATAACGAAGTCAACATCAAGATCCTGCTGAATGGTCTGGTGGCCAGTGGTGACCTGACCTACAAGCAGCGCAACGAACTGCTTGAGCGAATGGAAGATGAAGTGGGCGAGATTGTTCTGGATGACGCCTATTGTCAGAGCGAGTCGATTTCTGTCACGCAGCAGCAGCAAGTTCAGTTGCTGAAAGAGCAGATTCGCTTTATTCATCACCTGGAAAAAGAAGGCAAGCTGGATCGGAACCTGGAATACCTGCCGGATGACGATACCCTGGCTGAGCGCGAAAAATCAGGTATGGGCCTGACTCGTCCGGAGCTGGCGGTTCTGGTTGCCTATGGCAAGATGGTTCTGAAAGAGGAGATGGTGACCGATGAGATCGCCAACGATCCTTACCATGCCCGTCTGTTGCCGGCTTACTTCCCGAAAGAGCTGCAAGAGAAGTATAGCGACAAGATGGATCTGCACCCGTTGCGTCAGGAACTGATTGCAACCTCGTTGGCAAATCAGATGTCTAACGAGATGGGTTGTAACTTTGTAACGCGTCTGCAGGAAGAGACAGGGGCATCGGTTGCTGAAATCGCTTCTGCTTATGCCGTTGGCCGTGAGATTTACGGCTTTGACAAGTTCTTCGACCAGATCCGTGAACTGGACAATGTGGTAGCTGCCCAAGTGCAGTACGACATGCTGTATCGCTGTCGTCGCATGCTGCGCCGCGTTACACGCTGGATGCTGCGTAACCGTGACCGTCAGCTGGGTATCGAGCAGCAAATTGCGTTCTACCAGCCGGTTGTCCAGAAACTACAGGATAATTTGGAAAGTTACCTTGTCACTGAAGAAGTGAAAGAGCATGACGATCAAGCGAATGTCATGATTGAGCAAGGTGTACCTGAAGCGCTGGCACACGGGATCGCTCGCCTGAGCAGCTTGTACTCGGCACTGGATATCGCCCAGATCACTAAAGAACTGGATAAAGACATCAACTTTATCTCTCGCGTGTACTTTGTGGTAGGTGCGGACCTATCCCTGCACTGGTTCCTGCAGCAGGTTCACAACCAGCCGGTTGAGAACCACTGGCAGGCCCTGGCACGCGCCTCGTTCCGCGAAGATCTGGACTGGCAGCAACGCCAGCTGACATCAGCTGTTATTACGTCATATCCGGAAGGGAAGGAAGCTGAAGTCTTGATTAAAGACTGGAAAGCAGAACATAAGGTTGCAATTCAGCGCTGGAACACCGTGCTGGCCGAATTCAAAGTGGGGACCACCCATGAGTTTGCCAAGTTCTCGGTTGCCCTGCGTGAGCTGATGTTACTGAACCTGAACTGTCGTCCAGCCGTGTAAGGCACCCTGGCACGGCACGACATTGACGCTGAACCGATGAATGAACCGCTATGCCCCGGCATAGCGGTTTTTTTTTGCCTATCCTTTGGAAGGAAGCTATGTATTGATGTTCTCCGTTTCTGCTTTGATGTCTGGAATATGATTTAACGCGGGTAGGGTATCCGTTGCGAATCTGCGTGATCATCCTGTTACCACAGCGTAATCGTTTGCCTGAAAACTGTTACTTTTATGGAATCCCGACGAGTATTTCAAGAAAAGCGCTGTTTTTGATGAAGAAAATCAAAAATAGTCGTTGTATTTAGCGATATTTCTGTGAATAATGTCATCCCGTTTATACGGGGCCTTTATAAGGAGGTACAATGTTTTACCGCCTCGCTCGATCCGCCATCTTTCAGCTTGATGCTGAAAAAGCACATGATCTGGCAATCAAAAATCTTTCTCGCTTTACTGGCACTCCTCTCGATCTTTTCTACCGACAACACGTTCCTGATCGTCCCGTTGAAGTGATGGGAATCAAATTTAAAAACCCGGTTGGCCTTGCTGCAGGCCTGGATAAGAATGGTGAATGTATTGATGCCTTCGGCGCCATGGGATTTGGCTTTGTCGAAGTAGGCACCGTCACACCGCGTCCACAGCCGGGTAATGACAAGCCGCGTTTGTTCCGGGTGCTTCCGGCAGAAGGGATTATCAACCGCTTTGGCTTCAATAACCTCGGGGTTGATCAACTGGTAGAAAATGTCAAAAAAGCCAAGTATGACGGTGTCATCGGGATTAACATCGGTAAAAACAAAGATACGCCGGTAGAGAAGGGGGCAGAGGATTACCTGATCTGTATGGATAAAGTCTATCCATATGCCGGTTACATCGCGGTGAATATCTCCTCGCCAAACACGCCGGGGCTGCGTTCCTTGCAGTACGGTGAAGCCTTGGATGATCTGCTGTCTCAACTGAAGCAAAAACAGAAAGAGCTGGCCGAGAAACATGGTAAGTATGTGCCGCTGGCGCTGAAGATCGCGCCAGATCTTGAGGATCATGAGATCGGCCAGATTGCACAGTCCCTGATCAAGAATGATATCGATGGCGTTATTGCGACCAACACTACACTTGATCGTGCACTGATCAAGGATATGCCGCATTGTGATGAGGCTGGTGGCCTGAGCGGCCGTCCGTTACAGAATCGCAGTACCGAAGTGATTCGTCGCCTTGCTGAAGAGCTGGATGGGGCATTGCCAATCATTGGTGTCGGTGGAATCGACTCTGCTATTGCGGCGAGAGAGAAGATGATGGCCGGCGCGCAGCTGGTACAGGTCTATTCCGGCTTTATCTATCATGGTCCGAAGCTGGTGAAAGATATCGTGACCAATATTTAACCATTGTTCCGACAGCGTTATTCGATGAGCCCCTGCAATGCATGATCATTGCAGGGGCTTTATTTTTGTCTGTAACTATCCCAGGATCCGAATAAGCCCGATTTTTGTCAAACTTTCAGCAGAATCTCATTAAGATCAGCAGTTTATTTCCCCTTTTATTTTGACATCGGCACAGTAAAATTCTCCTAAAGTTTTTTCTATGTCGTTGGATAAGCAGTATAAAGAACTGATTTTGGAGTAGTTACATGCTGAAGCCTAACAACTCATGGACATGGTATTTTGACTCAAAGCATGATTCCCTGATGTTAGATTTGGGCGATGAAATGATTTTTCGGGTCTCTATTCCGACGAAGCACCTGATCACCGCTGCCTATGAACGGACAGATTTTACCGTTGATGATGCCAGTGTGTTTCAGACTTTCGTGGAGAGTATTGCGGATCTGGAGCTTTCCGAGCCCCGTAAAGCCGAACTGGCCCTCAATGCGGTGGCCGCGAGCCGTTTTCACAAGCCCATGATGCCGAAAAGCTGGTTTTTCCACACTCAGGGAGAGGCGTGTGAGCCACAAGAAGCGGATATCGTGACGCTGGAAACTGAGTTCGGAACGGCAAAATACCTGGTGATCGAAAATAGTGGGTGTGCCAGCCTCTGTATGCTGGCAGAAGAGACGCCGCTATCACTGACCAGTACCAAAGAAATGGCATTTTGCGACATCATCAAGGTGATGAACGATCGCATGCAAGTCTATATCGTTGAAAAACATTTGAATTTTTCTCTCGTTGGCTGACAGCAGGGGATGATCGCCATCCGGTAAACATCTCCTGTTGGACGTGACCCGTCCCGATACCATTCCCACCGATACCAAAAGCACCTGCAAACCTGCGCGACACTTCCATCAAGTTATTTTCAAATACGCAGCCAAACGCTGCCTCAGCGATGAATTGACAGTGCTGCTACCTTTTCCCCATGAACGCCTGACGCCATAGAATTGGCTCCCGTAAGACGGTATGACCATCGGGTAGACGCGTCTTCTGATGTCTTCTGAGCACGTTTGACGAACACTGCTTCCGTGATCCTTCTCCTGCCAGCTCATAATGCAGATAAGTCACCATATTGTTTCAGACTGGAGAGGGGGGAGTATCTGACGACTGAGTTCGGGAAGTTACTGAAATTAAACCGCTCAATAATCACCCATGCCTTTAGTAAGGACATTTATTTGTGACGAAAATAAGGTTTATTTTTGAACAAATTAAGTGACTTTAATTCGAAATTTCCAAAAAATTAGCACTTTTTTTTTGCCTCTTTTTTCCAAAATTGAGCAAAAAAGCACCAATATTTTAGCGCTTATTTTTTAAGGAATTATGATGATCTTCCCCATTTTCCCCGTTCATGAAATTCAATGACAGGTGCCATATTTTCCTGTTTTGAAATAATTTCCAATTAGGAAAGAGTGGGATCTGTATTCGTCAAAATAAGACGCTTGGGTTGGTAAGCAATCACGAATGAGTTGAGTCATTACCACACGATAAATAGATCGGCATAGATTAAGTCTATCAAAAACAACAAGTTATAATCATGTTTCTCTGAGTGGACAATTGTCTGTCGTGATTATCGGTGGATGTGCATGACCAATAAATGCGGCAGTGTGTACTCACATCAACAATAAAGCGAGACAGGTTTTTTGGATTGTGTTTCTAAGGAAACAGGCTCAATGGTGTCGGATTGTTTCCCGCCGGGGGCATCTGATGCATGGTGCATGTTGAAAGGGTTGACGCTTTTTTAGTTAAACAGTCGGTCTGGGGCGGTTTAGCACAAGGTATTTGGTCTGATTTCGGTTATAATTCCCGGCAACATATATGTGAAAAGAACCCCATGAATCAATATCTAGCTATCACCTCCCGAGGTCTTGAGAACCTCCTTGCAGAAGAATTAGAACAACTTGGCGCACAGCAGATCCAGGTTGTCCATGCCGGTGTCCGTTTTCGGGCAGAGCAGGCGGAAGCGTATCGTTGTTGTCTCTGGACACGTGTCGCTTCCCGTATCATCCAGGTGCTGGGTGAATTTGACGTTCGTGACGATATGGATCTCTACCTGGGTGCGACGGCAATCAACTGGCCGAATTACTTCGACAGCAACACCCGCATTATTGTCGATTTCAACGGGACCAACCGTGAAATTCGCAACAGCCAGTATGGCGCCTTAAAAGTTAAAGATGCCATTGTGGACCGCTTTACCAAAGCGGACATGCCACGCCCAAACATTGATCGTCAGAACCCGGATCTCCGCATCCATATGCGCCTGTCTGGTGAAAAAGGGGTGCTGGGCCTGGATATGGCCGGTAGTGGCCTGCATCAACGGGGTTACCGTACCGATGCCGGCAAAGCGCCGCTGCGTGAAACCCATGCCGCAGCTCTGGTGATGAAAAGTGGCTGGACACCCGAGAAACCGCTGCTCGATCCAATGTGTGGCTCCGGTACTTTGCTGATTGAAGCGGCAATGATCGCGGCGGATATTGCGCCGGGTATCAAGCGTAAACGTTGGGGATTTGAGTCGATTAAAGATTTCGACCGTGAAACCTGGCTGGAAATTCACGCCGAAGCGAATGTCAAAGCCCGTCGTGGCCCGGCTAAGGTCGAAACCAAGTTCTTTGGCCGTGAGCAGGATCGCCGGGTGCTGAGTATTGCCCGTGCGAACGCCGCACGTGCCGGCGTCAGTGAGCTGATTGACTTCGATTATGGTGATGCGAAGCAGCTGATGTGTCCGACTGGTTTTGACAATGGCGTGATCCTGTGTAACCCGCCTTATGGTGAGCGTCTGGGAACGACGCCGGAGCTGATCAGCCTGTATACAGAATTTGGTAAGCGTTTGAAACTGGCCTTTGCCGGTTCAACCGCAGCTATTTATTCAGCGTCTAACGAGTTGTTGAGCTGCCTGCGGATGCGTGCCGACAAACAATTCAAGCTTCGTAACGGCGCCCTGGATTGTGTCCTGAAAACCTACCTGATCACCGGTGGTGGGGTTCAGCAGGTTGAAGGCGAAGCGGAAGGGAAGCTGGAAGAGACCGAAGTCGCGCCGGATTTCGCCAACCGCCTGAAGAAGAACATTGCCAAGCTGAGCAAGTGGGCCAAGAAAGAAGGCGTCGAATGCTACCGCCTGTATGATGCCGATCTGCCGAACTACAATGCGGCAATCGACAAGTATCAGGATTATCTGGTGATTCAGGAATACGCCGCGCCGAAGTCGGTCCCTGAAGAAATGGCACGCCGCCGTCTGATGGATATCCTTCGTGCGACGATTCAGGTCACTGGTGTAGAAAATGACAAAGTCATTCTGAAGGTTCGTGAGCGCCAGAAAGGGAAGAGCCAGTACCAGAAGCTGTCCAGCGCTGAGCGTCACATGAATGTGAATGAGTACGGCGTGCAGCTGAAAGTGAATCTGTATGATTACCTGGATACGGGTTTGTTCCTGGATCACCGGATCACCCGTCGTAAATTGGGTGAGATGGCCAAAGGGAAAGATTTTCTGAATCTGTTCGCTTACACGGGCTCGGCATCGGTGCATGCCGCCTGCGGTGGCGCGAAGTCGACCACAACTGTCGATATGTCGAATACTTACCTGCGTTGGGCTCAGGACAACATGGCGCTGAACGGTCAGGTTGGCCGTCAGCATCAGTTTATCCAAGCGGATTGCTTGCAGTGGTTGCAGGAAGTCGATGACAAATTCGACCTGATCTTCATCGATCCACCGACATTCTCGAACTCGAAACGCATGACGCAGAGCTTTGATGTCCAGCGCGATCACATCATGCTGATGGAAAACCTCAAGCGGATGCTGCGTCCGGGTGGCCAGATTGTATTCTCCAACAACAAGCGCCACTTTAAGATGGATTTCGACAAACTGGCAGAGCTGGGCCTGACAGCGCAAAATATCTCTGATAAAACGCTGCCGCTGGATTTTGCCCGTAACAAGCAGATCCACAACTGCTGGATTATCACACACAAGGAAGACTAAGTGCTTATCACGTTATATAGCACGGAAGGATGTCATCTCTGTGAGCAGGCCTATGGCCTGCTCCTGGATGCCGGGATGAAAGAGCGCGTGAAAGTTGTGGATATCGCTTTCGATGATGCGCTTTTTTCTCGTTACGGTGTCACCATTCCGGTGCTCTCTGTTCAACTTCACGACGATTCAATTTCTGAACTTGGCTGGCCGTTTGATGCCGCCGAGCTTGCAGCATGGTTAGAAAGTAATGGCATTAATTAAAATCAGTAACGCGCAGTTGGCGTATGGCGATCATGCACTGCTTGATCGCGCCGAATTTCTGCTTCAACCGAATGAACGTGTCTGTCTGGTCGGTCGCAACGGCGCTGGCAAGTCGACTCTGATGAAGATCATTGCCGGTGATGTCCTGTTGGACGACGGGACGATCCAGCGTCAGTCTGAACTGCGTGTGTCTCGTTTAGAGCAGGATCCGCCGCGTGATGCCGAAGGTAGCGTGTTTGATTTTGTGGCAGAAGGGCTGGCAGAAGTGGGTCAAGTACTGCGTGAGTATCACCACCTTCTGGATCTGGTCAGCCATGATCCGAGCGAGTCGAATTTTGCCCGAATGGCGAAAGCGCAGGAGAAAATCGACCACGCCGATGCCTGGCAGTTTGACAACAAAATCACGGCGGTGCTTGAGCATCTGCAACTGGAGCCCAATACCCAGCTGAAAGACTTGTCGGGTGGCTGGCAGCGTAAAGCGGCACTGGCCCGGGCGCTGGTGTGCGATCCGGATATTCTGTTGCTTGACGAGCCGACCAACCATCTGGATGTTGCCACCATTGAGTGGCTGGAAGGCTTCCTGAAAGAGTTCCGTGGCTCTATTGTCTTCATTTCGCACGACCGGGCCTTTATTCAGTCGATGGCGACCCGTATTGTTGATCTGGACCGCGGTCAGCTGGTTTCTTTCCCGGGTGACTACGAAAAGTACCTGGAAGATAAAGAAGAGCTGTTGCGCGTTGAAGCAGAGCAGAACGCGGAATTTGATAAGAAACTGGCCCAGGAAGAAGTGTGGATCCGTCAGGGGATCAAGGCACGCCGAACTCGTAACGAAGGGCGGGTCAGAGCCCTGAAGCAGCTTCGTCGCGAACGCAGCGAACGACGGGAAGTGGTCGGTAAGGCAGACATGCAGCTTCAGGAAGCCAAGCGCTCCGGCAAAATTGTCTTTGAAGCTGAACATCTGTCCTACAGCTATGGTGACAAGCCGATTGTGAAAGACTTCAGCTTTAACATCATGCGCGGTGACCGTATTGCGCTGATTGGCCCGAATGGCTGCGGCAAGAGTACCTTGCTGAAACTGTTGTTAGGGCAGCTGGAAGCGTCACAGGGTCACTTGCATTGCGGGACCAAGCTCGAAGTGGCGTATTTCGATCAGTACCGTGAAATCCTGGATCCGGAAAAAACAGTGATGGATAACCTGGCTGACGGGAAGCAAGAAGTGACGGTGAATGGCCGGACCCGCCATGCCCTGGGTTACTTGCAGGACTTCCTGTTCCATCCGCGACGTGCCCGTACGCCGGTGAAAGCTCTGTCCGGGGGCGAGAAAAACCGACTCCTGCTGGCCAAACTGTTCCTCAAGCCAAACAACTTGCTGGTTCTCGATGAGCCAACCAATGATTTGGATATCGAAACCTTGGAACTTTTGGAAGAAATTCTTGCCAATTATCAGGGGACGCTGCTTTTGGTCAGTCACGACCGTCAATTTGTTGATAACACAGCGACAACGAGCTGGTTGTTCGAAGGAAACGGTGTCATTGACGAGTATGTCGGCGGTTACCACGATGCCATGGAGCAGCGGGCCAATTCATTGTCGCAGCTTGCCAAAGAGCAGGCCGCACAAATTGAATCAGCCAAGAAAAAAGAAGAGAACAAGCAGCAGCAGGCGAGCCGTGCCCGTTCCGGGAAGAAGTTGTCTTATAAGCTTCAGAAGGAACTGGAAGACCTGCCGCAGCGAATTGAAGAGTTGGAAAACGAAATTGCCCAGCTGCAGGAACTGATTAACGATCCTGCCTTCTTCCAAGATGTGAAAAATGATACTCAAGCGACGCTGAACCGCCTTGCTGAGGCTGAAGCTGAATTTGAGCAGGCATTTGAACGCTGGGAAGAGCTGGAAGCAATGCAGAAGGAATCCTAATGCAACATAAGACGTTAAAGTTATCGACACTCGCTGCACTGATTGCCAGTGCCACGCAGGCGCAAGCGGCGGTGTATCAGGTTGTTGAAGTTGATGGGACCGGCAGTGGTGTCGGCTCTGCGCAGTATTACGATAAGAACACGTCGGATTTGCAGTCACGTGTTGAATTCTATGCTCAGGGTGTTTCCCCGAGCACAGGGACGGAAAACTGCTTTGCAACGGCTTGTGATGCCGGGACTTATTCAGTTTTCGGGGAAAGCCGGTTCGGGACCGACGGGGTTGATTATCGCCATGAAGTGGCCTTCCTGAGCGATAATTATCAGGAAATTAATGATAAGTTCTCGCTGCGTTCCTACTGTAGCAATAACCTGGGTTTCAACACTTGTGACGAATGGGCTCGTGATAATTACTACGGCTTGTTCAGCAACGAAAACCAACCCCATGACGGCAGTGGTTTCGGGGGCCTGCATCGCGAGCAGGTGGCCTGGAGCGACAGCTACTACAGCAATGCTTACCCGCTGGTAGAAACCACCGCCGGGGCGTTATCTCAAATTACAACCTTTGCGGGTGATCCGTCGAAATACGATGCCGCTGCGGTTGCTGAGCTGGGAACGCTGGTGGGTTCACACAGCACCACCAACGCCGTGGTGAATCGCATTGGTGAGTTTTCCGGTCATGCGTATCAGCTGGGGATCACCAGTTCTGCATTCTTTGAGAGTAACAATCGTTACGCCCGCCAGTTTAATAAACGTGGGTTTGTGAATGCGGCTGGGGCGAGCGAAGGCTTAAATCCGGTGAACAGTTCAGAAGCGCTGGTGGCGCAGATGGGCCAGACACTGGCCTGGGATGCCGTGGAATATAACGGCCAGCTGCTGGTGGTCGGTAGTGCCGCATTTAGTACCAGCAAGCTCTCTGACACGGATAAGCTGCCTTCCGACAGTAATGGCGACGATCGCCTGAACTTGAATAGCTCCCTGTTTCCTCAGTGTGGCGATTACGCGACGAATAACCTGAATACCCTGTATAACACGCGGGAGTGCCAGTTCTCGGTATTTGCCAATGATGCGGTGTTCTGGACAGTTAATAATGCCGGCGCTGTATCCGGCAACGCCGTGCCGCTGGCACAACGGGTAGACGGGAGCAACAACAGCTACCCGGCGCAGGATCCGGATGGTTCGCAAGAGCGCTCTTTCCAGGCTTCAGCTCGTGCTGTGGCGTTGATTGACGGCAAACCGGTCGTGGCAGGCTTCTCGACTGACTCAATCAACAACAATGCTGTAAATACGGTGAATGGGGATTACTACGTGATCCGTGCTGCCATCTACACACCAAAAACGGACTTCGATCCGGCCAATGGTGAAGGGCAGTGGGAGCGCACGATTATCCCAGGATTGGATATCGAGCAGGGCAATAAGCGCAAGCTGCTGTTCTCTGCTGCAACCGACATTAATACCAATAACAAGGTGATTGGCCTGAGCAAGAGTGTGAACTCTGAAAACCGCTCATTCGCTGAAACCATGTTTGTGTATGACCATACCAGCGGCAGCCTGACTCAGCTGAATTCTGCAATTAACCCATCAATCTTCTTTACGGGCGTGAACGGCTTCCCGGCCGCGATCAATAACAAGGATCAGATGGTGGGTTGGGTTGACTCGGAAAGTGTGAACCAGACCAATGGACGCCAGCGTCGTCAACGTGCCTTTACCTATCTGGCAGGCAGCAATGTGGAAGGTTCTCCATTACAGGGTAACACGGCCTGGATGTTGGATGATCTGACCTATGGCGGCAGTGTCGGTGATGCGAACAATGTGTACCGCATTGCGCAGGCCACTGATATTAATGATGCCGGGGTGATCTCTGCCACTGCATTTAAGTGTGACGGCGGTTATCAGGATCAAACCAAAGAAGCGAAATGTAGTACGGACGAGCGTGTGGTCGCTGTGAAGCTGGTTCCTGTGGCTGGCGGTGAAATCGAACAGCGTCCGGCACAGGCCACAACAGTGGAGCGCAGCGGCGCGTCATTGGGCATGTTGGCCCTGACTCTGTTGGGTTTTATCGGGTTCTGTCGTAAAAAGTAATTTTTTGTCAAAATTGCTCATTTTTCATACAGGCTCACACTTTGTGAGCCTGACTTGTTTCAGGGGTTGATCATTAGTGCCGTTTGGCCAATTCTTACAGAGTGGAGTCACAAAAACTCCATCAGTATGACACTTAATTGCAAGAAACGCAGATAAGGATGAGGAATTGTACTATGAAGAGACAAAAGCGGGATCGTTTGGAACGCGCTCAGGCTCGTGGCTATCAAGCTGGTATTAATGGTCGTTCCAGTGAAGAATGCCCCTATCAGGCGGCGGATGCCCGTACGAATTGGCTAGGTGGTTGGCGAGAAGCAAGGGAAGACTTGCACTCTGGCCTATATAAATAAATCCCTTCATATCACCCTTATATGGCCCCTTTCAGGAGAAGGGGCTTTTTGTTATCCGGCGTCTGGCATCCTGGAAAGATAGGGAATACCGGAATACTCAAGTCTCAGTCTATTGCCACGCATTTCTGAGTGACGGTGTCACGGAGCGATCTGAATCACCAAACGCACCGGAGAGCATTATCAGTAGGAGAAGGTACTGTCAGCGAATGACATTGCGAATAAAGCACAAGCACCAGGCGACCGGGGAAGTGGTTTGCTGTGGCATGAGTTAATGATAGTCAAGTAAGCCCTACACGAACGCCACAGGATGGGTGACAGGGTCACAATAGACAGTCACAAAAAAGGCCGCGTGAGCGACCTTTTCGATGTACTGCATTGAGCAAGAATCAGAATGTAGACGTGTCTTTGAACAGGCCAACTTTCAGATCTTTGGCAACATAGATTTCTTTGCCATCGACCAGGACACGGCCATCAGCAACACCCATGATCAGCTTGCGGTTGATCACACGCTTCAGCTGAATTTCATAAGTCACTTTCTTTGCTTCCGGCAGGATCTGGCCAGTGAATTTCACTTCGCCGACACCCAGCGCACGACCTTTACCTTCGCCGCCGTTCCAGCCCAGGAAGAAGCCAACCAGCTGCCACATGGCATCCAGACCCAGACAGCCCGGCATGACAGGGTCACCTTTGAAGTGGCAGTCAAAGAACCAAAGATCAGGGGTAATATCCAGCTCTGCATGGATGAAGCCTTTTCCGTGGTCACCGCCTTCGTCGGTGATTTCAATGATTCGGTCAATCATCAGCATGTTGTCAGATGGCAGGGATGGGAAATCCGGACCGTATAGTTCGCCCTTGCCACATGCAACGAGTTCTTCGTAGTTATAAGATTGCTGGCGTTTCATCAGACTTATTTAGCTCCTTGAAATGTATGGAGGCAATTTAGCTTACACATGTACGCCTAACAACTCGGATCAGTGCTGGACAAACCAGTTCCGAATACGCGTAACCCAATGATTATGATGATCATGATCGCCGCGGTGAATGTTTTCAATCCGCTCAGCAATGCGGTTGAGCAGGGTTTCCGCGTCATCGTTCTCATCCCGGAAGACTTGTCCGGTCAGTAGCGGTAAGGCGTCATCAACACTTTCAACAGCCCACAGATGGAATTGACCGGCGCGGATCGCCTCAATCACTTCATCGTTCAGGCACAGATTACCCAGATTTGTTTTCGGTAAAATGACACCCTGTTTGCCGGTCAGGCCGCGAAACGCACAAACCTTGTAGAAGCCTTCAATTTTCTCGTTGATCCCGCCTACGGCCTGAACACGTCCAAATTGATCGACTGCACCAGTCACTGCAATTTGCTGATTAATCGGCTGCACCGCTAGCGCCGACACTAAAGAGCATAGTTCAGCCAACGACGCACTGTCACCATCGACCTCAGAATAAGATTGCTCAAATACGATCGAGGCCGCAAAAGGCAGCGGCTGGTCCAGATCCAGTGCCGTACTGATAAAGGCTTGCATAATCATCATGCCTTTGGCGTGAATGTTCCCGCCCAGTTCAGCCTTACGCTCAACGTCTGAGATATCGCCGTCACCAAAGTGGACAACACAGGAAATTCGCGCCGGCTCACCATAGGCAGTCGGGTGGCCCTGGATCTCGACAACGGTCAGACCGTTGACCTGGCCAACTTGCTCACCCTGGCAGTCAATTACAACCTGTCCGTGATGAATGTCTTCAATCGCGCGCTCAGGCAGGTATGACTCCCGGTACTCCCGGGCTTTGAATGAGGCTTTGAGATGTGCTGCAGTGATGCTCTCACCCTGGGATTCAATGGCAGCTTCGCACAGCAGGCTCTGATGCCAGATTGGACACAGCGGCACCCGGCGTTGATCTTCTGTGAAACGGGCGCCGGCTTTCATCAGCACTTGCAGTGCGTGGTGATCGGCAAGCTCAGGCAACTGCGCTTTTTGGGTCAGTGCCTTGAGGTAAGTGAGATAGAGCGGCAAAGTTTGATTGTCGAGCACGACGTCCTGCTCAAACTCACCATACATCGAGAAACCTGATGTGATGTCCGGCTCAGCATTCTCCAGCTCAGCCATTAGATAGCGATCCCCAATCAGCACCAGCTTGACGTTCAGTTGTTCAGCCGGCGGCAGGGGGTATAACGTCTTTGTGCTCGCCGGCTGCCAGTCCAGCGTGCCGTTCATCAGAACACTTTTGAGTCGTGGCCATAGCTTCGGGTTGGCAAGAATACTGGTGACAGAGAGAACCAGGTAGCCATGATTGGCCTGATGGACTAAGCCGTGTTTGATTTGTGATTTCGCCAGCTTGTTTTCTTCAAGTGGCGGGTAGACGGCGCCGAACAGGCTCTGCTCGGTCACATTTTCGCCGATGATAATCGGGCTGCTTTCCGGGGCGGACTGCTGCTTTTGATGATGGTTGTTGTAGTGTGTCAGCAGTTCGATGACATAGTCACGATACACTTTATTGTCTGGCGCCGTGATCCGAAGCACGCGGGGCTGTAACTCAACGGCTGTAAACCGGCGTACCGCATCCGAGAGGCGATCTTGCAAGGTTCCCGTTGGTGCAGGGGTCAGATCGTCATATTGATCAAGGATAGTTTGGAACTTCGAGTAGTCTGGAGTCATTGTACGCCAGGTTTGTTCATGCATGGGCTATAGCTTTATGTCGTTACTGTGAAAAAGACAGCAGTATAAAGGAATCAATGACTGCATAATAGGCAGTCGTCGCATGAATTACGGATTAGGCAGCTTTATTCGCAATGGCTTACGATCGCCAGGAAGATCAGTTGCCGGAGATCGGTTGTCATAGAGCTGGTGTATCATGGGTTTCATCATTTTTTGGAATTAACTCGGAACACACTGAAAACAATCGGTAAATTTGTAGAAGGGAATTGAGGTTTAATCCATCTACAGTTACACTGTCACAGTTTAAGTGTAGCCTTGTTTGAGAATCATCGAACTATGAAATATCAGCAGCTTGAGAACCTGGAAGCCGGTTGGAAGTGGAAGTACCTGGTCAAAAAATGGAAAGAAGGTGAGGTGATCACCTGCTATATTGACACCAGTGAGGCAGAAGCCGCGGTGCAGGACTTACTTGCTATTGAACACGAGCCGACCAAGGTAATCAAGTGGATTAGCAAGCATATGGCTCCGGATCTGGATAAAAAGCTGAAACAAGCCATCCGTGCCAAGCGTAAACGCCATTTTAATGCCGAGCAGAAGCATACCCGCAAAAAGTCCATTGACCTGGATTACCGGGTTTGGGAAAAGCTGGCAGAAAAGTCCCGAATGCTGGATTGCACCTTATCCGATACGATTGAATATCTGATTAGTGAAAGTAATCGTTCGGAAGAGGCCAGTAAAAAGGTACTCGATATCAGAAATGACCTCCATGAGTTGCTCGATTTTGAGTAAACCCGGGCTCAGGCGATGTCCGTTTTCATACAGTGAAAACCGATTCAGGCAGTTTTTTTGATTACGCTTATCCTATAAGCGGCGTGTTGATACAGAAAGGAGTATGGGAATGGAATATGTCATCCTTCTCGCCATTGCAGTCGTTTTTCTGGTTTTTAAAGATCGTCCGGTGATGGTACTGACGTTTGAAAATGGCGAGCTGACGAATTCTAAAGGCCAAATCCCGAATGGTTTTTTGCGCGGGTGTAAGGATATTGCCCATAAAGAGCCGTTTTCCGGTAAAATCAAAGTCTACAGAAATCGGTTTACCACCAAGTTAGTTTTTTCCAAGACGATTCCTTCAAAGGTAAAGCAGCGTATTCATAATGTTTTTCCCTATGCTTCCTCGACGAAGAAACGGGGCCGAAAGGCCTGAAAAGGGCTGCAACCGATGCTTGTGAGAGAGGCTTCTGTGAAATGAAGCCTTTTTTGTATCCATCATCAATAACTGATAAAGAAGATAATGCTGACTCCACATGCGTTTCGCCTGAGCAAAGGGCAACCCCTGAAACAATCGATTCTCGATTATCTCTCTCAACACACGATTCAAGCCAGCTCGATGCTCAGTGGGGTCGGTTGCCTGACTGAAGTGGATATTCGTCTAGCTGATGAACGGCAGGTGCTGCATCTGGATGGCCCCTTGGAGATCCTGACGCTGAGCGGCACATTAACGCCGAAACACGCACACCTGCATATCTCGGTCGCCGATCAAGCCGGTCGGGTATATGGCGGGCATCTTGTCGAGGGACGTGTGTCTTATACTGCCGAGGTTTGCCTGGCCAGTTATGAAAACCTGGTTTTTCAGCGGGAGTTTGATCCTCAGACGGGATTTGATGAACTGGTTGTTTCAAAACTCGTCACTCAATAAGTTCATCAGTAAATCAACCGATTGATTTTAAAAGATTTATGTTTGGTTTGCTCACACTTGTATCACGAAAAGCGCCTATCCCTGAAACTGCTAGATTGGTCAATATTTCTAGAGTTGTTCGTGCTAAAAAAATTGTCTGATTAATTCATATTTCACAGAGCATCACAGTTATAAACAAGATTGTCATCGAATCATTACTGGTGCCGATGTAAACTGGCGTGAGCTGAATCCATGTATGCTGTGTTGAAAAAGACAGCACTTTCCTGTTATCCCAACGATCTCATCATAGAGTGTATATAGCCACATCATGAAAAACATTTCCCTACAGAAGAAGCTGACCGCATTGCTTTTTATCGCACTCCTGGTCATTGCATCCGTGCTGACGCAATTGGCTGGTTCCAGGCTTAGTGATCAACAACAGACCGCGATTCAGTCTCGCGTGGCTGGTATTGCAGACGCTTCGATTCAGGGCATTAAGCGCTGGATGGATATCCAACAAAGTATTGTCGATACCGTGATCCGCTATAGCGCGCCGGAGCAGCGAGAACGATCACTGAAACAAGCTGAATTGAGCGGAAAGTTTGAGTTAGTTTACATTGGTACGCCGACTGGAGAGATGATTCGCTCGACGCCCAATAACCGTGTCGGTTATGACCCGCGCGTTCGTCCTTGGTATCAAGCCGCAGAGAATTCAAACAATATAGAACTCTCAGCAGCGTACGTTGATGCCTTGACGAAGGAGTTGGTGATAACCATCTCCAAATCTTTCCGGAAGAATGGACAACTTGCCGGTGTGGTTGGCGGTGACGTTTCCATTGCGAGCCTAATCAGTGATATCAATGCATTGGAAGTCGGCCGGAACGGCCAGGCGATCCTCTTGGAAAAAGATGGGCGTATTATTGCTTACCCGGAATCTGACAAAATTTTAAAACCTTCGACTGATATTGCTTCGAACCTGACGTTGCCACGTATTAATGAGATGGTCCGGCAGGGGCAAGTTGAGCCTGTAACTATCAATGGTGTGGAAAAATTAGTCTACTTCGAAGAGATTCAGGACGTAAATTGGATTTTGGGTGTGATTCTTGATGAGCATACTGAAACCGAAGCCAGCAACGAACTGGTGACCAGCTTTATCATCACATCGACAATTCTGACGCTATTGGTAGTTGCTCTTGCAGCTTTGGCGGTGAAGCACTTGATGGGAGACCTCATGCGCGTATCACAGGCTCTGGCAGAAATTGCAGGCGGTGGCGGTGACCTGACCAAGCGGATAGAACCTCAGTCTAACGATGAAGTTGGAAAACTAGCGGTGAATTTCAACCTATTTGTCGATAGTCTGCATAGTATCATCGTCAAACTGCGCGACATCGCGGATGAGCTGAAAACTCAATCAAACACATCTGCTAATGTTGCGAAGCAAAACAGTGACGCTGTGGCCAGACAGCTGGATGAAATTAACCTGGTCGCGACTGCCGTGACTGAAATGTCTTCTGCGACCCATGAGATTGCCGGTAATGCCGACAATACAGCGCAAAACGCTGAGGAAGCCATTAAAATCAGTCAAGGCGGGGTTGATCAAGTGGTCAAAAGCCAGCAATCGATTAATCACCTGGCAGATGAAGTAAATCGTGCCCGCCAGGTGATTGAGAATCTGAATGATCACGCTCAGAGCATTAACTCCATCATTGCCGCGATTCAGGGCATTGCAGAGCAAACAAACCTGCTGGCACTGAATGCTGCGATTGAAGCAGCGCGAGCGGGGGAACAAGGTCGTGGCTTTGCCGTTGTTGCGGATGAAGTCCGGGTGTTGTCACAGCGTACCCATGATTCAACCCAAGAGATTCAGGGAACGATTGAAACGCTGCAACGTACGACCCAGGAAGCCATGAACCTGATGCTGCAAAGTGGCCAACTTGCCGAAACCAGCGTCCAGGATGCTGAGTTCGCGAGCCAAAGTTTGGAGCGCATTAATGCATCAGTCCAGAATATAAGCGATATGGCGACCCAGATTGCATCTGCTGCAGAAGAGCAAAGCTCGGTAACCAATGAGTTAAACAGCAACACCGAAGCCATTCGTAGTGTTTCTGACGAGTTGGTAGGGGAAGCGCTTCAAAGTGCGAATGCAGCGCAACGTCTCAATGAGCTTTCTCAGCAACTTGAAAACGAAGTGAAACGCTTCGTCTTGTAATTCTACAACTTGTAGTCCAAGAGCCCTCTCATTCATGAGAGGGCTTTTTTTGAGTCGTTGATCAGTTTAAAACAGGGGGAAGGCTGCTTTCGTGAGCCGCAAAAAATGTGTTTAATCGATCGCTGATTTCAGTGCCTGGTGACTGTCCAGATATTGGCCGATGGTTGCCTTGAGATCCGCTAGTTCCGATTCCGCCTGAATCCGCCGTTGGCGTTCGTCTTCAAGCTGTTGTCCCAGCTCAACGGCGAGATAGCCGCCCTTAATGAGTGCTTTTGTGGTGACATTACTCTGAGTCAGGGCTTTGAGCTCCCGGATCATATAGTAATGCTCTTCCGTATTTCGAATTGTAATTGCCATAGTAAATCATTGTTTTGTTTTTGAAAGCATTTTATATAAAAACACCAGCTTATCAATAACTTTGATGGACTTTTCTCGAGCGAGAATATTACCGAACTTCTTGGTTTGATAGCAATTCAGACTGGAATGCGGCATCAAATGGATTCGTATCTGCTGGTATTTCAGAGTATACCCCTAACGCACTATAACTTTATGCTTAGGTTAATCATCTAAAATACTATCCATACAACCCAAAGAATATCTAACCCTATGAATTAAAAGCCTTAATAGGTACTTGTAATCTAAGTCATTGCCATTAGAATTCATTCAGGGTGGTAATGTTTCAATAGGGACGAGATTGAACGCCAAAGATAGCCAGTTAAAAAAACGACTGCTCGCAAGTCGGGAAAGAGAAAAAACAGTCACCGGACTTCAGGGAATTGCCATGATGAATCATGGTAGCAAAGTGACATTCAGCATTAAAACCCCCTTAGGTCGCTTACTGAGGGCGGAAACGATTTTCATCGGCTCCAATGGCAAAAACAATATTGTCCTCGAATATCCGGTCGTTAGCCCGCAAGCTGCAATGGACTACTTTCACGAAGGGTTCTGGCTCACGGTAAAAGCGATTTCCGAGAAAGGCGAAGGTGCACAAATCTCGTTCAAAACCCAAATTGCTCATATTGTCGAAAAGCCTGTCCGATTCCTCATTCTCGACTTACCGCGCTCAATGGATCTACTCCAGCTTCGCAGTGAAGCCCGTTACGAAGTGCAACTCCAGGGGCGGATTCTCCTGGGACAGAGAGCTCTGCTGGTGGACTTTAAAGACCTGTCGAAAAATGGGTGTTGCTTTCGCTACGATATGAATGGTCCGCAATTCGATGAAGGGCATAAACTCACCGTCAGTATCAAACACCCGAATACTCAGAAAATCTACCATCTGTCTGGCCATATCAAGAGTATTCACAAGTCCGGCGGTGCCAATAATTGCGGGATGTTATTTGATGATTATGGGCTGGAACAGGTCAAAACGCTGTTAGCACAACTCATATTTGATGGCTCGAAATTATCGTTTAAACCCTGATAGGTGACAAGGTAATACTATTAAATTATCCGCGCTTCAGTATCGTGTTTTTTTACTCGAAGACGAGGCCGGGGAAGAGAGAGAATAAAAGAGACATCGTTAATGCCGGACCTCTCATTCGCAAAGACTACACAAGCCGTTAGGTTTTAGACTCAGAAACCTTGGCCATTTCAAACTTCGACAAACTACGCTGCACTTTCTGCACAGAAATAGGCTTGATGAGATAGTCACGAGGACTCAGAGCGAGAACTTGTTTCACGACCTCAGCCTGGCTTTCAGAGGTAATGATGGCAACCGGCATTTCCGGTAGGTTCTGCTTGATGTACTTCAATAAATCCAGACCATCAAGAGGCTTTTCGATACTTAAATCCAGAAAGATCCCATCCAACAAATGGCTACTACTGATGAGTGACTTCTGAGCATAGTTGATCGTATTCACCTTCAAAATTTCGCATGTTATACAGCGTCGTATGAACTGCGCTAGAATCTCAGCCATCAACTCATTGTCTTCAATGATCAGTATTTTTTTCATCTACACCAACGCCACCGATAGCATATTGATTTTCATGCATATAAAGATAGAACACAGCCCATCACGACACAAGTGGGTTTACCTGAATCATGATCAAAGCGTGATATTTTGCGCGGGGTAGATTTCGCTCTAGTCGATGCGATTTGGTAGTGGAGACTGTTTCGTGCTCCAGGGATGATCACTGACTCAGCGATAGACGGAGAGTCCAGGCTGATTCATACCGGTGCGACACTGTCACGTTTAACGTTGAACGATTGCAAACTGTCCATCTGTTTCTGAGTAAGTCAGCTCAAACGATGAAGATGTGAGGGCATAGACGCATTTGTTGCCATCCAGACTATCCCCAACAATGCTGATTTCCAGCGTGTTCTCCTGCAAAAACGTCGACTCCGGCAGTAGGTTCTGCAAAATATGATCACACTCCTGGAGCTCAGCAATAATACGTGGATACCCGTACTTGTTAAAATGCAGATTTGAAATGAGATATCCCCATTCACCATCACGGCCTTCGCTGGCGTTCGGATCCGGTTCGCCGTCGATCATCCACTTACCATGAAAGAGATCGACCGATGTTCTTAAATTGCTCTTGAGATTTTGCAGCATGGTATAACGGGCATCATCGGACAGACCGAGAAAGCGAGGGGCCGCAGTCACGGCAAGAATGCCGACCACCAGGCAAACAATGACCATTTCCAGCAATGTAAATCCCTGAGTTTGTTTCAACCGATAAATTCCTTTAATTCAAGCTATTATTAGCCCACTTCAATGTGCGCGCGACATATTAGACAAGATGCGTATGTTATTCAAGGCATGGGACTGTCATGCGATGGGGGAAGCACGTATTTCCTGTAAGCGCCAATATTGGTTACTGGTTTTAGGCTTGTTGTGATTTAATGCGCTGACGCGAAAAGATATTTGCTACCGGAGTCAGGATGACGGAATTTACTGCATGTATAAAATGGCGGCGAGGCGCTCAGGAAGCCTTCTGTGATCATCAATTTAGTCGTGGCCACACGTGGGGATTTGATGGTGGGGTTGAAGTGCCGGCTTCGTCATCCCCTCATGTTGTGCCGTTGCCATACTCCGTCGCAGAGAATGTTGATCCGGAGGAAGCATTTGTCGCTGCTTTATCCAGCTGCCATATGCTGACTTTCCTGGGCATTGCAGCCAAGAAGCAGTTTGTCGTTGCCTCTTACCAGGACAATGCTGCTGGAATACTAGAGCAAGACTGCAACGGGAAGAGCGCCGTGACACATGTAACGTTACGCCCCAAAATCATGTTCTCAAGCGCGAAACAGCCGACGAAACAACAACTGGAAAAGATGCATCATCTGGCACACCAACATTGCTTTATCGCAAACTCAGTCAAAACCCAAATCACCATCAACTTGGATGATGGTTAGGAGAGAGTAGGTCGAGTCGAGGCGTTCTTGTACGACGCGAAACGACCAGGTGAGCGAGTTGTGACAACGTCACCAATTTCGAGCTGAGTATGAATCAACTCCCTGAATTTAAACTATTTTAAATTTCTAACCGCAGGGTTGAAATGCACCTGTTGTCATAATATTGTCACAAAAATAACACAATATGAATGTACCAACAGAAAGGAGTGATTCAATGGGTTTTTCTTTGTACTTTGTCAGCGATAGACCAGATCGTGTGACACGCCGTCACCAGCTCCACAAAAACGATTGCACGCAACTCCCAGCACCAGAACAAATGACCTGCGTCGGTTATTATGGAAATCATGATGAAGCCTTGATGCATGCAAAAGAAATTTACGCCAATGTGGAAGGCTGCTCGCATTGCTTCAGTCAACTCGTAGAACCCGTCAGTTAATGAGCCCGCAACCGCGGGCTTTTTTATATCTGTCTCTTGAGAAAACCTGAGTCATTGGTTGGTTCCCGGAGATGTATCGTCACAGTGTCACAACATGTACTCTGAGGCACTGTCGCAAATTATCATATCAACGAGAAAAGGTATTGAGGGGAGGGGTTGGGTGATATCAACTGACTTTGTGACGACGTAACTGTTTATTCTTATGGCTACCACGGATGGAATTCCACAGCGATTGACGAGATCGAGTAAGGTTCGACAGACAAAAATTGAGTCTAAAGTGCTGTCCGTTAGAACACAGAAGCCCCGCTCGAACGGTCAATAAAATGGGTGTGATGGACAAGAATGTTTAATGCTCATTGGCATCAAACATTTCGCAGAACATCAGCAGCTCTTCATCCGATAGGACTTGATCGTGAGTCACTCGTCGGCAGGACGAAATCTCACTTCTTAACCGATCTAACTGGTGCTCTGTCAGCGAATCCAATGAACCAAGCAAGGCATCAAAGCTATGGCTATCCATCTGAACAAACTCATCACGATTTCATACTTCACCAAGGAAACGACGTCGGTCCTTGGTACCTCATGAAGATGTAGTTACGCAGCATCTCATGATTTTTTACTGCATCCGTTATCAATAGAATAGTCGTAGACACGAAGCTTTGTGTAAATTTGGCGACAAAAAATTACGATTCATCTGAACAAAAGCATGGTGAGGCTGAGTAGTTCTAACCGCACCAGGCATAGAACGGGTGGGTAGGTGACATGCTGAATACAGGCTAGCCGTTGGACCGGCTACGGCCAAACACCAAGTGGTCGAAGTCGATAGCGACGACACCGCAGCCGTGATTATTCAGTTTAGTGGCTTCCGGCGGTCTGTCGTTGTTTCAGCAAAGGCGAGGGAGCATATCGACCGCATCCGGGAAGCTAAGACCCAGGCGGAAATCCGCTGGATTGAAACCAGCGACGACAACGCCGCCGAACTGGACCAGCTCAGTATCGCCCAGCGCGGCTGGAAGGACGAATACCTGCTGTTGATTACCACCACGCCGATGGTTCTGTGCTTCGTGCCCGGCATGGTGCCGACGCCTTAAATACAGTGCCGGAATACTACTGGTACGGCTTGGCAATGGTCTATATCGACTCGTTTGGATTCCGCCGGATGCTGCGGGAGGCTATCGAAAATTGGCATAAAAACAGGTCAGGGGGCTTACATGGGCGAGCTGATTAAACTGTTTTCCGAGCTGGGTATCAACCCGCCAACCCTGATTATGTGTTATCTGCTGTTCCGGGCAGTCAAAGCCCACGAAACCGTGCTCGATGAGCTGCGCAAGATGCTGGCCCAGCATGAGAAGCGGATTATGAAACTGGAGTGGAAAAGCTCCGAAAATGGCAAAAGTGTAGGATAGTTGATATATAAGTTGTTGATTTTAAATAGTTTGTTGACTTTGGTTTTTTTAGGTCGTAACTTGATATTGCCAACACAATGAAGGAGGCAGTATGACAAACCTAGATGTTATGTTCGCGAACCTACCGAATGAGTTTGATGAGTCAATGTTACTTCAGGAGTTGCAAAAAAATGGATTTACCCATTTAGACTTACATCAGGCAAAACGCATAGCTTCATCCAAATATGGCCTAATTGCATTTAACTGTTGGAGCAAAGAGAAATTACCACCCCCAAGGCCAACCAGAAAAACGATGGCAAGATAAACCAATCAGCCCGCAATCGCGGGCTTTTTCATAACTACAGGCGGGCGAGTTATTTGCTGGCACGTTTGGCCTGAGCCTTGCGATAAGACTTCTTTTTGTCTTTTGTCACGGTGTCACTTTGTGGCGATTGCAGGCGACGACCACCACGAAACGGCAGCGGCGTGACAACATTGGTTCGCACCGGGACATAGTCGAGCTCGTACATCCGTTTCAGCGCGTGATACTCATCATAGCGGAGCGCCCACGATTCCAATTCCTTGGGACTAAAGCGGCGACCCTCGGGCGTGACAATCACACAGTATTCCTCATCAATCCGGAAGCCTTGCCAACGGGTATCATCCGGCAGGTAGCCACGGGCCCGGATAATCAGCAATTTTTCAGCCATCGGATTCACATCAATTTCGCCGGACAGCCAGCGTTTAACGGTAATAGGGCGGACATGAAACCATGCAGCCGCTTGGTCAATGCCATCGAAAGTACGCCAAAAGAGTCTTTTAAATGATTCATGCAGCATGATGAACCTCGCAAAATTTATTCGTTTATCAAAGTTTTTTTCGATTGATTGCAAGGGTGATGATTCATGACGACTATCAATCAGCGGAATCCGCAAAGAATTACCATCATGGTCAGCAAAGCCTTGATATCAGGCACAAGAAATTACCGTTTTGCCAACAAGCCGAAAACGGCCAAGACTTCATTTAAATAACTGTTTCCAAAGGGTTTCTAAGGCTGGGGTTTGTGGGTTTCCAAAGTGACTCATTACATGTTAAAAAAGTACCACTCTGTTTACCCTAATTTAAAATGTCCTGTTTGACTCCCAGATTCAAGTGTCTCTTTCCAAGGTAGTTCATCCTGCTCAGAAACTGGCTATAGAGTAGGGAAGTCAGGGTTTCTTCCGGCTACTAGCTCTGAATTGTTCAGGGTGAACGAGTACCGGGTTCAGCGCTTCCAATTGCCGGATAGCACGTTGTTGCGCGGTACGTTTCGGCGCTTTTTTGCTACGGCAGCGTTTCTGTTGCTGCTCGAATTCTTCCTGCTTGGCCTGGGCAAATTTCAGCACGGCGCCCAAACGCTTGTTCTCGACAACCTGACCCTGATCAACATCAGCCAGCTTGTCGAAGGTTTTAAATGCCAGTTTACGATGGCCATACTGGATGGCGATGGTGCCATCGGGCCGGTCAAGTACCTTGACCACTTGATTCACCAGCCGCTGGTT
>NZ_JAZGTF010000018.1:0-4216 GCF_037389125.1 Photobacterium sp. MCCC 1A19761 | reverse complement strand
GCCTGTTTTAAGATCGCCAGGATCTGACTGTCCGTGTACCGTGATTTTTTCATGCAGAATCTCCTTTCGTTTAGGTTACGAGAAAATTCTACTTTTTGCTGCTGTTATTTTTCGGGGGGATTACCAAATAAAGCGGGTAAAAAGCTATAAGTAAATTATCAAATATAAGTTTTATTCTTAAATAACAGTGCTTTACTAATTAAATTTTTCACTTTAACATGCAACTGGTTAAAAGGGGGATCTTTATCTATGCAGTATAGCGACTACACCGCCACGAACCTCACCAAGGCAATCGATGGGCTAAACAAAAGAGCTATTTATGACTACCCAACCAAAACAACTAAGAGCAGGCTCAAAATACTCCAGGTAACGTTACCTGAAGGGCCAATTTTAATAGAGAGAATTACCCCGTCCAAAGGGGGAAAAGAACAAAAGACAGTAGAGGTCAGTATTTCCGTGGATATGATCCAGCGCCTGGCCAATGCGATCAAGCCAAACAGGCCAGTTAACGTAGACCGGGTATTCGGCGCCAGTTATAACACGCGCTCAGCGTTGGAAACCTTGTTGTTACACACTGAGTATTTCTACCTGTGTTACCCAGGGAGAATTCAATACGTTGGCCAGAGCACGAAAATAAAGAACGGCCATAAGCACCTCATATATCGCCCAGACAGCCCACACCGCGCAGGGATCATCGAAACACAAGAAGTACAAGGTATGTGTATTATCGAGGCAGACCGAGATATACAAATCGACGCCCTTACATCCAACAAACCACCGCTTGAAGGAGCCGAGGCCGAGTACCAGCGGGAGCACGAGCAGATGCAAGTACTCTTGGTAAAATGCGCAGAAGCCCTTGGACTGAACGTTTGGATAGCCAAGAATGACCATGGTGTTCAATACAACGGGAAGCGGCTTATCGAGCAAAAAAATGTAATCAAAGACCTAAGGAAAGTCCCAGCACTGCAAGGCTATACGGGTGCACCAAAAGCCGGGGAGCTTATTGATTGTATTTGGTTCGATAAAGAAGGCCGTAACATACCGGCAATTATTGAGATCGAGCACAGCACAGGGGTAACCTCTGGGCTTACCCGGATGAAAGGATTTATGGAAGCAGCCCCAAGGCTGATGGACATGACCTATATTATTGCGGCGCCAGATGACAAATACAGGGCTAAAATACACCAGAAAGCCAACGATCCCCAATTCAGAGAGCTGAACATCAAGTACTTGCCTTACTCGGCAATACTTGACCTATACCACCTAACAAGACGGAATATGTGTGGGATAGACAATATCAAGTTCCTGCATACTTTTTTAGAGGATCCATTAGCAGGCTGAAGCAGAAGCTTCGCCTTAAATGCGAAGCCTCCCCGTAAAAGTGAGAAATAACTCACTTTATTCGATGAATAAAATCATTAATCGTCTTAGCCACGCCTAGGGCTGCAACATACGGAACCCCGTTGCCGATGGTCTTGAACTTGTCGCTCAAAGTCATATTTGCCGGCAGCTCGAACTCTGGCGGCAGGGACTGGATCGCCAACGCTTCTGCCGCACTCAGGCGCCGCGGCTGGTACGGATGCAGGTGTACCTCATTGTTACCGTAAGCTGCTGTCGGCGAGTAACGCCAGCGGTGCAGGCGCTTGAACGACTTCTTGCTGGTATCACCTTCCGCAACTTCTTGGAACTTCGCCGACTTGGGCTGGAAGTAGGCACCAGCGTTCGGGTGGTGCAGCACATCATTTTTCCTGAACCAGTGCTCGATAGTCAGTTCTTCAATCACACTGCCAGGCATATCGGTTTCAGCACCCTCAACAAACTCCCGGGTATCCGGCCAGTCCGGCTTATCCAGCGCCTGCTCCCGGGTATATCTCATATGAGCTTCCCACTTGAACTTATCCTCCGGGATTTCCATTTTTGCCAAGATGCCTTCACCAAAGGAAGGCACCAAATGCTCCTTCTTCATGCCGAACATAAGTATACGGTCACGGTCCTGGGGGGCACCATACTGGATACAGTTCACCAGGTGGTCTGTCAGTACATAGCCTGAAGCGCGGAGATCCGCTTTCAGCTCTTCATAGAATTCACGGTGACGGGCGGTACGCCACAGCCCCTTTACATTTTCAAACAGGAAAAAGTCCGGGCCATGCTGGATAATGGCATCCACATAGGTACGGGACAGGCGGCCATTATCACCATCTTTACCCTTGTTCTTGCCGCCAACAGAAAAATCTGGGCACGGCGGGCCACCAATGAAGCCAACCAGCTCACCAGAAGACTGCAAACCAGACACATGCCCAGCCAGCTCCGAAGACTTCGGGCCTTCACCTACAAAATCTTCAATACTACAGTGGTAATGGCCAAACTCTGGCACAGGGCGGTCCATCACCTTTCTTGAATGCTTGTAGGCCTCAAGGAAGGGCCCATGGAACTCATTTACTGCAGCAGTATTAAAACCTGCCTCTTCAAAGCCTAGATCCAGGAAGCCCGAACCCGTAAAGAAAGAGAATATACTCGCCATTGCCACTGCCTACACATAACTGCAAAATCAGAAAGGGCTGGATTCTACCCTGTATGGACATACAATACAAAGTAGACCTAGCACGTATATATAACCATAAGAATTAAAAAATATTGCAGTTACAATGAAAATTTGCCCACTACCTCTCATACAGGGCATTCAGCCCACCCAGCAATTGTAGGAAGTACCTCTGTTCCATAATACGGACAACCTTATACGGGGCGGTAACCACTGGGCTGCCGGACAGGACAACATAGGTACCGGCAGGAAGGTCCTCATGAGCCACCCCCTCCGAAACCAAAAGCGCCTTGTTACCACCAATGGCAAACTCGTAGATCCCCTGTTCGAGGAGCCTCGGTGAGGCCCCGGACTGGCGCTCCAGGATCCCAGAGTGGCCCCCGATATCCTGGCTCACAACAACCGTCTGTATCTTTGCCGGCTCCTGGCCCGCGGCATTTGCTTCTGATTGCCCTAGCTTCCTTTTCAGCTCCTCGGCTGCAACCTCGTCCATTTTCCGCAATGCCCCAAGCGGATGGGTTTCCCCTGGCATCATAACCAAGTGCTTCTTCCCATTAATATAAAGCCATTCTACCTGCGGTAAAGACGCGATTATGGTTTCCGGCTGGTTCCTGCTGGAACCCGAACCATTAAGGACACTATCTACATGGGCAAGGCCATGTTCACACAAGGCGTCCCATATACGCTGCAACTCGCCAAACGGGCGGGACCTATCTTTCCCCTTTGCAGTCCTCAGGCAAACACGCCTGGCGTCGGTATCAACTTTAGTAACAGTTATATTTGCGCCCGGCCGGATGCTTTTCAGCTCCAGGCCAACCATCGATTCAATCTGGCCAATAACATCATCAAACGTCATACCTAAAACTACTCCTTGCTAAATGATGGTGGGAACTTGAGTACCGAAGCGTCGTCATTGGCCTCCTCGATAGCGGCGACATCATCGAGCCACTGGCGCAAAAAAGACTCGGCCTTAGGGTCTTCCCCGCCGACCTTGCAGAACGATACCTTGTAAGGCAGGCGGACACGGACAGGGCGGCCAGGCAGCGGGCCGTCATTGCCACCCAGCGAGTCCTTCAGGCTGATACCGGCAGCAAAGCGCCGGATATCCGAAACAAAGTCCAGGACAATCACCTTGTCCTTACCCGGGCTCAGGCGGAGCCCCCTCCCCAGCTGCTGGATAAATATCCGCCTGCTGTGTGTTACTCGTTGAAATACAACAATATTAACATCAGGGACATCAATCCCCTCATTGAAGATATCAACGGCACACACCACCTGTATTGCCCCGTCATGGAAGTCGCACAATATCCGGTTGCGCTCATAGCCTTCAAGCACCATCCCCCCCATTGTCCTGGAGTAGATCGCCTCGGCACGGCAGAACCCTAGCGCATTGATCCGGTCCCTCATCGTGATGGCGTGGTCGACCGTCCCGCAGAAGACTATCGCGCGGGGAGACTGCTGCTCGGCCCATGCCTTTTTCAGCTCAAGGACAACGGCATCATCCCACTCGGAAATAAACAGGGTCCGGTTGATTTTCTTCGGCGAAAAGCTATCCCCCTTCAGCTCCCGGAGCGCCTCCCAGTCAATATTGTCAGTAAACATCCGGTAGTCGACATTCGACAAGAAGCCACTTTTCAGCCCCTTCACCAGGTCAATGCTGACAACCGGGTTACCGAA